>DASPGQ010000640.1 GCA_035620555.1 Vicinamibacteria bacterium | reverse complement strand
TTCCTCGCGCACCCACCGGTGAAAGGCGTGCGGGAACCACCAGATCGCGAGCCGCATGAGTGACAAGACGGCGAAGGCGACAGCGAAGAGCCCTGCCACTTCGATCGCGCCGATGACGAGCTCGATGCCCACCCCGTAAGTCGTGACGAGGTCGAACGCGGTGAGGATGAGAAGCGTCAGGAACTCTCCGACGCAGCCCACGAGAAGTATCATCTGACCCCACCGCGTTTGCGACACGCCGGCCTCGACGAGGGCGACCAGGAGAACCCCGACCGACATCGAGCCCAGGACCAATGCCATGAACGGTCGCATCCCCAACTGTGACGCGACCAAAGCCGCCGAGACGAGAATCGACACCGCCACCAAAGACGCGAGCAGCACGGTCTTCGTTCCCTCGCGCTCGATCCGATTGAAGTCGATTTCCATGCCGACGAGGAACATGAGGTAGATGAAACCGAGCTCGGCGAGGAACGTCGTGACCTCGCTCTGGTGAACCAGTCCCAACGCGCCGAGGCCGAGCCCATAGAGGATCTCGGCCACCGCGGCGGGAGCGTGGACCCTCGAGGCGACGAGAGGCATCAGGAAGGCTCCGCCGTAGAAGACGACGAGAGACAGCCCGTCAGCCAGTTCCATGCACGCGTTCGCCGTAGGACAGCGCCAACACCGAGCTGGGACAGCGGACGATGATCTGCAGCCCGGTATCGGGATTGAAGAAGGACGATTTCCTTCCCGCTCGGTGAGACAGGACCAGGAGATCGCCTTCGCCGGCGACGAGCGCGATCTCTTTCGCGGGGTTGCCCTCTCTTTGGATCTTTTCGATCTTTCGGTGATAGAGCGAGCCTACTTCCATAACGGTTCTCATCGCATCCTTTTGCTCTTCGACGGCTTCCTGTCCCACGATGAACGCAGGAGGTACGACCATCACCGCGGCTACTTCCACCTCGAGCTGCCGCGAAAGATCGATCGCGAGCTCGGCGGCGAGGATCGAGGCGTCGGGGTCGAGGATGGGAAGGAGAATGCGCCGGTAAGGATGGCTGCCCGCCGCGAGAAGCATGGGGCAGGCGATGGTGTCCAGCGATCGGGCGAAATCCGGCCGGTTGAGACCGGCCCGCACGAGAAAGCCGGCGCGATCCTTGGGGAGGACGAAGCAGCCGCAATCGAGTCCGGGTACCTCCCGTCGAACGATGGTCCGGAGATCGTCCGACGCATTGACGACCTGCGTCTCGAGCTTGCCACGGGCGAGCTTGAGCTCGGGAGGCAGGCTGTCCTTGGGGGTGAGCGCCCTGGCAGAGCGGCTCCTGGTGTGCTCGAAAACATACTGCACTTCCTCCCAGAAAGATGGGCTCTGCTCTTTGGGGGCGAAAGCTACGATTCGCGTTCCGTATTGCAGGGGGAAACGGGCGACCCCCGCTCTCAGATAGTCCGCGATGTGGGGCAGTATCTCGGGCTCGCCGGTGAGGAGCAGCCGGTCGCCCTCGCGCAGGACGACGTGGCCGTGCGGTACCACGTAGCGGTCCTCGCGATAAATCGCCGCCACGAGCCACCGCCGAGCTCTCAGGTCACGCACTCGCACATCGACCGCAGGCGAGCTCCTGAGAACGGGTATCTCGATGATCTCGCCCTGGCCCAGGCCGACGCCACTTGCCACCTGATGTGCTCGCTCGATGCGGTTCTTGATGAGCCCGGCGACCGCCCCTGGTCGGCTCACGACTTCGGCCTCGACGTCGGTAAGCCACTCCCGATGCTCGGGCCGTCGCAGGGCGGCGATCACGGTCGGGGGATTACCGATCGACCGAGCGACTCGGCAGGCCTCGGCGTTGATCTCGTCACGATTGGTGACCGCCACGAGCCATTCCGAGGACTCGAGCCCGGCCTCCTTCAAATTGAGAAGGCTGGTACCATCGGTGGGAAATAGCCGGACGTTGCCACGCTTGGGATGTTCCCGGCGAAGTCGCTCGAGGCGTCGTTCGTCCACGTCGAGAACGGCGATGTCCCAGTTTTCCGACAGGATCCTGGCAAGCTCGCGCCCGGTCTGCCCCGCACCCACGATCAGAACGCGTCGCTGGGAGCGGCGTTCTTCGCCGGACGAGGAGGTCTCGTTTGGCATGGCTCGGTATTCTATGCCGGGTTTCGTTACTTGGGGCCCATTCGGGCGAGGTGGCTGGCAAAGAAGGCAAGCGTTCGTTCCCGGGCCAGAGTGGAAGCCGACTGGTCGAACTGGGAGCGGTAATTGCAGTTGAAACCGTGATCGGCATCGTAGAGATGCACGGCCGCGTCGGGATGAGCATTTCGTATCGCCTCGACGTCGCTCAACGGTATGGATGCGTCGCGCGATCCGAAATGCATGAGCAGGGGACAGAGCTCCCTCTCGTTGACGTGGGGCATGATCTGTCCGCCGTAGTACACGACCGCAGCGTCGAGCGGCAGGCGCACGGCGGCGAGAAAGGCGATGGATCCGCCCCAGCAGTAGCCGACCACCCCGACCTTCAGATTCTCGGAGCGAAGCGCATCGGCGGCAGCGCCGACGTCCCGAATCGAGTCCTCCGACGAGAATTCCTCGCGGAGCCTTCGTCCCTCCACGATATCGTCCTCCGAATAGCCGAGTCTCACGTTCTTCCTCGAGCTTCGGTCGTACAAGGACGGGGCGAGAACGAGGTATCCGCTCGCCGAGAAACCGTCCGCGACCTCACGAATGTGTGCGTTGACGCCGAAGATCTCTTGCAGAACGACGATGCCGCCATTCGGCTTCCCCGCGGGTGAGGCCCGATAGGCCCTGAGCTCGTGTCCGTCGGAGGCCTCGAGTGCAATGTCTTCTCCCATGATCCGTCTCCTATAAGGTTACCGAGTTTGAGGAAGACGCCCCTTCTTCTCTTCACGTCGGTCGCGCCACATGCCGAGCATGACGGCGAGGGTTCCGAGGATGGCTTCATCGAGGAATGGGATCGGATCGGGGAAGAAGAGATCGGCCACGAACAAGACGAGAAAAACGACGAAGAGCTTTGGAAAGCTGAGTCGGGATGCGTAGCGGCGGATGAACCCGAGGCGCTCTTCTCTTCCGGTCGCGTCCACGGCTCATGATAACCGTTTTCGCCCAGTGGATTTCTGTTTTTTGGAACGCCAACGGATAATGTCTCCGTGGGTATCGCGAGCGTCGTTCCGACGAGATACTGGCACCGACTGGAAGACGGCCGGGTGCAATGCGACGTATGCCCTCGATTGTGCAAGCTCCACGAAGGTCAGCGAGGCATGTGTTTCGTCCGAGCGCGCGAGAACGACGCGATCGTGCTCACGACCTACGGCCGGTCGAGTGGATTCTGCGTCGATCCGATCGAGAAAAAACCGTTGAACCACTTCTATCCCGGAAGCGCCATACTCTCCTTCGGGACCGCGGGGTGTAATCTCGCGTGCCGATTCTGCCAGAACTGGGATATCAGCAAGTCACGGGAACAGCAACGGCTCGCCGACGAGGCTTCGCCCGATGCCATCGCTTCGGCCGCGGGGAACCTCGGCTGCAAGAGCGTCGCTTTCACCTACAACGACCCCGTCATATTTCTCGAGTACGCGGTCGACGTCGCCGATGCTTGTCGAGAGCGCGGCATCAAGAGCGTTGCGGTGACCGCCGGCTACATGACCGCGGCGCCGCGGCGTGAGCTCTATGAGCACATCGACGCCGCGAACGTCGACCTCAAGGCGTTCACCGAGCGATTCTACAAGAACGTATGCGCCGGTCACCTGGAGGCGGTGAAAGAGACCCTCTCGTATCTGAAGCACGAAACGAAGGTCTGGCTCGAGATCACCACGCTGCTCATACCGGGTGAGAACGACTCTTCCGCCGAGCTCGACCGGATGACGAGGTGGGTCGTGGAAGCACTCGGTCCGGACGTGCCCCTGCATTTCACGGCCTTTCACCCCGATTGGAAGATGCTCGACCATCCGCCGACGCCCGCTACGACGCTCACGCGGGCACGGCGGATTGCCCTCGAGAACGGGGTGCGCTACGCGTACACCGGCAACGTCCACGACAAAGAGGGTGGAAGTACCTATTGTCACCAATGCGGTGAGATTCTCATCGGGCGCGACTGGTACGAACTGTCGGAATGGAACCTGGTGGATTCCGGTCGCTGCCGTTCCTGCGGGGCTCGGTGTGCCGGCGTTTTCGAGGCGAAGCCGGGCTCGTGGGGCGCGAAGAGGCTCCCGGTCCGGATCGCCGAGTCAATCGTGTGATCGCTCGGCCTGTCGGACGGCAATGGTCTCTTAGTGCTCAGTGCCGTGACGGGACCCGCAATTGATCGTGCCGCCACGGCTCGGGCTGCTTACGGCGCGGCAAGCGCGCCGGGCTCGCTCCGCTCGCGCAGGCTGGGCTGCACTTATTCATCAGCCTGCTCATCGCGCCAGCGTCGCGTCGCGATGAGCCACGCCAGACAAGCGAGCTGCAGCGCGAGGACGCCGAGGAGCGCCGCCCGATAGCCGTCGGCCGAGTAGGGCTCGCCCGGCATCGTCCACCAGGTAATGACGGCGCCGATGCCTGCTTGGAGGGCAAAGGCTCCGGAGAAAACCAGCACGTTGACGGCGGTGTTGACCCGTCCCGCCATGGTGAGCGGAAAACGTATCGTCAGAATGCCGTAGCTCAACATCCCCGCGGCACCGAACGTTCCGAAGAGGAGCCAAAGCAGCCACGCGGCCGTCGTCCAGCCAAGCGCAATCGCGAGCTGCGCCGTCTCGAAGACGAGCGCGGCCCCGACCCAAACCGTGATCGTCGACAGGCCCTGCCGCGCGAATCGCGCGGCCAGGTAGCCGAGGGCGACGAAGCCGACTGCCATACCGAGGGCGAGGATCAGCAGATGGTCGGCGACCTCCGCTCTCGTAAGCCCGGCTACGTCTCTGAGCCACGGACCCGCCCAGAGGCTCTGAATCGAAAGGTAAGCGCCCTGGTGCGCCACCGAGAACGGCGCCACGCTCCAGAACACGCGGCTGGCAAAAACCTGGCGCGCGACTCCGATCAGATTCCGGAGCCGCTCCGCTTGGTTTTGCGGTTTCTCGGGAACCGCCCAAAAGAGAAATAACGCACAGGCGATCGTGACTCCACCAATGCCCCGGAACAGGGCTCGCCACCCGACGGCACCGACGGCCCATTCGACGGGAGTCGTCGCCGTGAGAGCGCCCGATGCGCCGACCGCCATCACCGACCCACTCAGGAAATGGAGCCTTTCCCGGGGTGCCCAGAGAGCGAAAGCATGAAATGCCGCCATGAGGCACGCGGAAACGCCGAGTCCGATGAGCGCGCGGCCTCCGACGAGACCGAAAGTCGTTTCCGCATATGAGAAGACAAATGCGCCGACGCCAGCGAAGAGGAGCAAGGCTGATTCAGTACGGCGGGGACCGAATCGGTCGAGCGCGAGGCCGACGGGCAGCTGTGCTAGCGCGAAGCTCAGAAAATAGGCGCTGGTGAGTAGCCCGACCGCCCAAGCTCCGAGTTCGAATTCTTCGATCAGATCCGCGGAAACGACGGCATTGATCGAGCGCAGAAGCTGCGAGACGAAATATCCTGCTCCGAAGGGAACGAAAATACTCTTCCAGAACGTCGGGGTGCGCCGGCATACTGTGTCTTGGGAAAGGGTCGGGGCCGCCATGCGCCCTGAATGATATAGAAGACCAAGGCTTTCTGGGTTTGAGGTGGAGGCTCGGTAGGATTAAGATTCCATTCTGGGAGGACAGGAAACATGACCAAGAAGCTCAGCCGACGAGAGTTTGTACGAACCGGAGCCGCTGCAGCGGGACTTGCCGCGAGTGCAAGCACAACTTTTGGCGCCGCGCCGACGATGATCACCCAGCAGTCGGTGAAACCCTTGGTCATCGCGTCGGGCAATGGCAATCGCTTCAAGAACGGGGGTCCGGAGACCTGCGTCGAAAAAGCCTTTCGTCTGATAACGGAAGGGAAGGACGTGCTCGAGAGCCTCATTGCCGGCGTCAATCTGGTCGAGCTGGATCCCGAGGATGCGGGAGTAGGCTACGGCGGCCTCCCGAACGCCGACGGCGTCGTCCAGCTCGACTCGTGCTGCATGCACGGGCCCAAGAAACGTGCCGGCGGCGTCGCCGGAATCGAGGGCGTACGCACTCCCTCGCTAGTCGCCCACGCGGTCATGGAGCACACCGATCATCACCTTCTCGTCGGCCAGGGGGCCCAGGCTTTCGCCCGTAACATGGGGTTCGACATCGAGGACGACTTGAACACCGAGAAATCCCGCAAGCTCTGGCTCGAGTGGAAGCGCCGGATCGATCCCGAGCACTACCTCGATCCGGGAAAGCGCGCTCAAGCAGGTTACGCGGCCGGCCTCGACATGCTCCGAGAAGGCCTCATCGACGAGGATCACTTCTTTGGAACAATCAACTGCGATGGAATCAGCCCGGGCGGCGATATCTGCGGCGTCACGACCACGAGTGGACTCGCGTGGAAGATCCCCGGGCGTGTGGGGGACTCGCCGATCCTCGGTGCCGGGCTCTATGTCGACGGAGAGGTCGGCGCCGCAGGCTCCACCGGCCGCGGCGAGGCGAACCTGTACGGGCTGTGCTCGTTCTTCATCGTCGAGGAGATGCGGCGCGGTCGCCATCCCAAGGACGCGGCGATGGAGGCCCTGCGCCGCGTCAAGGAGAACACGGTCGAAAAGAGACTCCTGAACGAGCGCGGACTACCGAGCTTCGGCCTGAGCTTCTACGTGCTCAACGCAAAGGGAGAGCACGCCGGCGTGTCGATGTACGCGGGCGAGCGCTCCACGTTCGCCCGGTGTACCGAGAACGGTCCCGAGTCGGTTCCCCTCGAGCCGTTCCTGGAGGGGAATCCGACTGACTGAGATCAGGCCTATCGGCCGCAACGAGACAGGAGTTCCAACGTCTTGAAGATCCTCTCGATCACCGCGGGTGCGGCCAACATGTACTGCGGGAGTTGTCTCAGGGACAATGCGCTCGCGGCCGAGCTCATGCGCCAGGGCCACGAGGTGACGCTTTTACCCATCTACACGCCCACCCGAACAGACGAGGACAACGTGAGCGAGCCGCGCGTCCTGTTCGGAGGGATCAACGTCTACCTTCAGCAGAACGTTCCCATCTTCCGGCGGACACCTGGATTCGTCGATCGCCTTTTCGACGCCAGCTGGCTCATGAACCTCCTGGGCCGCCTTTCGGTCTCGACCGACCCGGGAAAGCTCGGCGCTCTCACCATATCGACGTTGAAAGGGGAAGATGGATTCCAGAGGAAAGAGGTCCAGAGGCTCGCCTCGTGGTTGAAGGCACAATACCCGCCTGATGTCGTGGTATTGCCGAACTCGCTCCTCATCGGGCTGGCGCCGTCGTTCGCCCGGTCGCTGGGACGGCCCATCGTGTGTACCCTTCAGGGAGAGGACCTCTTCCTCGACGGACTCCCGGCGGCCGAGCGAAACGAAGCGCTCGAGCTCATCCGAGGGCAGGTCCCATACGTCGACGGGTTCGTGGCAGTGAGCCATTACTACGCCGACTACATGGGAAAGCTTCTCTCCATCCCTCGAGAGAAGATGGCCGTCGTTCCTCTAGGAATCAACCTCCAGGGCTACGAGCCGGTAACGTCATCGGGGGAACCCCTGTCCATCGGTTACATCGCGCGGATCGCTCCGGAGAAGGGTCTCCACAATCTCTGCGAAGCCTACAGACTGCTGAGATCGCGTAACGACCTGCCCGAGACGCGGCTTCGGGTAGCCGGTTACCTGGGTCGTCAGCATCGCGGCTATCTCGCTCGGCTGACGGAAGAGATGGATCGCGCGGGCTTGTCCCGAGAGTTCCAGTATCACGGCGTTCTGGGACGCGAGGAGAAGATCGCCTTTCTCCGCTCGCTGGCCATCGTCTCCGTACCCACGGACTACGAAGAGCCGAAAGGGCTTTTCGTCCTCGAGGCGATGGCGTGCGGCGTACCCGTGGTGCAGCCCGATCGAGGTGCTTTTCCCGAGCTCGTCTCGCGGACGGGTGGCGGCCGCCTGGTTCGAGCGGGTGACCCAATCGACCTTGCTGAGAGCCTTGCCGACCTTCTCTTGAATGACGAGATTCGCCGTGAGCTCGGTCGGCGTGCCGCGGCGGGAGTGCGCCGGCACTACAGTGTCGAGCAGATGGCGAACGCCTCGGTGGAGATATTCGAGCGAGTGATCCGAGGTGAAGCGTTGCGCGAGCGAGAGGTCGCAGAAGCAGGAGCGTTGCCCCGTTGAGCGAAGCCCAGATGGTGCCCGAGGCCCGGCTTAGAGACGCCAAGAAGACTCTAGACGAGCATGTGCGGGAGATCGTTCGGTGGCATTTCGACGCCGAGACGGGAACGCCTTTCTGGCTCGATTTTGCGAAGAAGCTCGATTTCGATCCACGCAAAGACGTTCGAGCGTTCGAGGATCTGAGGAAGTTCCCTCTCTTCGAGGATGAGTGGCTCCGGGGCGGACCGGTGCGCCGCTGGGTTCCGCGGGCTTTTCGAGAACGGCCCATCTTCGTATTCGAGACCGGGGGTACCACCGGGATTCCCAAGAGCCGCGTGGCCATCGACGATTTTCGAATCGATTACGAGTTGTTCAGCGAGACGCTGCCCGACGAGTGCTTTCCCAAGGGCTCCAATTGGCTCATGCTGGGCCCCTCGGGTCCGAGACGGCTCAGACTCGCCGTCGAGCATCTGGCGCAGTTTCGCGGCGGGATCTGCTTCTGCGTCGATCTCGATCCACGCTGGGTCATCAAGCTGATCGAACGGGGCTGGACCGAGCACCTCGAAGCCTACAAGAATCACGTAATCGATCAGGCGGTGACCGTACTGAGGGCGGGGCACGACATCAAGTGCCTCTTCGCGACACCAAAGCTTCTCGAAGCGCTCGCGCTCCGACTCGAAGAGCAGGGGACCACCCTACGAAAGGCGGGAATCCAGGGTATTTTTTCGGGTGGCACCGAGTTCACCCCCCAGTGGACCCGGTTCGCCGTCGAGGAGCTCCTCGATGGCGTCTACATCACGCCGACCTATGGAAATACGTTGATGGGTCTCGCCGCCTCGAAACCGGTGACGCCGGACGACGGTTATAAAATCACCTACTATGCGCCGCAACCGCGGGCGGTAATCGAGGTCGTGGACGCGGACGGCGGCCAGAACGTCGTGGGCTACGGCGAAACGGGTCGCGTGCGGCTCACCACTCTCACGAAGGAGTTCTTCGTCCCCGGTTTTCTCGAGCGCGACGAGGGCGAGCGGGAGCCTCCCCATGAAACCTATCCTTGGGACGGCGTGAGCGGCGTGCGCCCGTTCAGGAAGCTCAAAAGCTCTACGACCGTCGGAGTCTATTAGCGGTGATGCGCATTCCCGTACTGCGGTGGGGCGAAGCGTACGAGAGTCTCGAGACCGACCCGGTGGTCCATTTCGAGACGGGAGAGAAGCTGGCGGAAGTGAGTCTCGCCAACGGAGGCCTCATCCAGCGCGACATGCGGAAGGCGCAACGGGCACGCGACCTCCTCCGGGAGCATTCGCCTTATGAGCTTCTCGACAAGATCAAGAAAGCGGCCAAGCTCTATATGGAAGCGACGCTTCCCCTGGGCGATGGCACGCAGACTCCGGACGAGTTCGTTCGATATCAGTCGGCAACCACGGGCCTTCCCGAGCACATGTGTCGGGCAAACATGGAGAAGAACCATTTTGTCCTGACCCACATGGACGAGGTCCTCGACGCGCTGACCCGCGGCCTGGATCTCGAGATCTTGAGCGCCGGCCACGGTCTCGAAAAGAGGGGAGTGCCGCTCAGCTATCAGGCGCAGACGCCGGTGCTCGGTCTCGTGCTCCCGTCGAACTCTCCCGGTGTCCACACGCTGTGGCTTCCCGTCATTCCCTTGCAGATCGGTCTCGTCTTCAAGCCGGGTCCTCAGGAGCCGTGGACGCCCTATCGGATGACCGAAGCGTTCTTCCAGGCGGGGATCCCGCGCGAGGCGATCTCGATTTACCCGGGGCTCGGGGACATCGGTGCGGCCGTTCTGGCGAGCTGTCCGCGAAGCCTGATCTTCGGGGGTACGCCGACGGTGGAACGGTATCGAAACGACCCGCGCGTTCAGCCCCACGGCCCGGGGTTCAGCAAGATTCTCATTGGGGACGACGTCGTGGACGAGTGGGAGAAGTACTTCGACGTCATGGTCGACAGCATCCTGGTGAACAGCGGACGCAGCTGTATCAGCTGTTCCGGTATCTGGGCGTCGAGAAATACCGAGGAGATCGCCGACGCGCTCGCTCGGAGACTCGGCCCAATCACGCCTCTTCCGCCCGACGATCCAGAGAGCGCTCTCGCCGCCTTCACCGTGCCGGGTGTGGCCGAGGCCATCTCCGGCGAGATCGATCAGCATCTGAGCGAGCCGGGGGCCGAGGAAGTCACGGTCCGCCACCGCGGTGATTCGACCGATCGACTCGTCAAACGCGAGCGCTGCGATTACCTGCGGCCCACGATCATCCACTGCGAGTCGGGGCAGAAATGGCTCGCGAACAAGGAGTACATGTTTCCCTTTGCCTCGGTCGTGCGATGTCCTCAAGAGCAGATGATCGATGCGATCGGATCGACGCTCGTGGGAACCGCCATTACCGAGGATGATGGGTTCCGTCGCCGACTTCTCGACGCGGTGAACATCGATCGGTTGAATCTCGGCCCCGTTCCCACGATCCGACTCAACTGGCTCCAGCCTCACGAGGGTAACATCATCGATTTCTTGTTCCGCAACCGCGCCTATCAGGAGGCCTAGAAAGAAAGACGTGCTCGAGGTACGGGACCTCGTCAAGGAGTACCCGTCGCCATCGGGACCGCTCTCGGTTCTGAAGGGGATCACGCTCGAGCTCTCACCCGGCGACGCGCTCTCCATAATGGGTCCGTCGGGAGGAGGCAAGAGCACGCTGCTGTTCATCCTGGGAGCACTCGATATACCCACGTCGGGATCGGTGCGGCTCGACGGCACCGATCCTTTCGAGCTCCCCGAGCGAGAGCTCGCCGAGTACAGGAACTCGCGAGTGGGTTTCGTTTTTCAGGACCACTGCCTCCTCCCCCAGTGCTCGGTGCTCGAGAACGTGCTCGCGCCGACTCTCGTCGCCCCCCGAGCCGGCTACCGCTCGCGCGCCCAGGCGCTGCTTTCGCGGGTAGGCCTCGGGGAGCGGCTCGCGCACCGTCCTTCGGAGCTCTCGGGTGGTGAGAAGCAGAGGGTTGCGATCGCGCGCGCCCTCATCCGCGACCCACGACTCGTGCTGTGCGACGAACCGACGGGAAACCTCGATGGCAAGACGGCGAGCACCGTGGCCGACCTGCTTCTCGACCTCGACCGACACGAGGAGCGCATGCTGATCGTCGTGACTCACAGCGTAAAGCTCGCCGAGCGGTTCCCGAAGCAGATGGGGATCGTCGATGGCAAGTTGGTGGCGCGTTGAGCCTGGGCTCCCTCGTTCAAAGCAGCCTTCGCTATTACTGGCGGACGAACCTGTCGGTGGTCGGGGCGGTCGCGGTGGCCGTCGGTGTCCTGACGGGAGCTCTCCTGGTGGGTGATTCGGTGCGGGGAAGTCTTCGTAACCTGTTCGTCTCCAGGCTGGGGCTCACCGATTCAGTAGTCACGGCAAACACGTTCTTTCGAGAGACCTTGGCGACCGAGATCGCTTCCGAGTCGGCGCCGTTGATCGCGTTCCAAGGCATGGTCACTTCGGAGAGAACCGGCCAAACGCGGGGAGGCGTACAGGTCTATGGCGTCGATGAGAGGTTCTGGCGCTTCCATGAAACTGAGCCCCTCTCCCTCTCTCGGCGGGACGTTTTGCTGTCTTCCAGTCTCGCCGACGAGCTCGGGGCCCGGGTGGATGACACGATCTTGTTGCGGGTGGAGACTCCTTCGGACGTTCCGCGCGAGTCGCTCCACGGCGTCAAAGAGAATTCGGGACGAACGCTCAGATTGACTCTTGTCCCGGGGCTCGAGTCGACCGGGCTTTCCGAGTTCTCGCTCTATCCTTCCCAGGGCGAGGTAAGGGCGGCTTTCGTCCCGCTCGACCTGCTCCAGCGAAGTCTAGGTCAGCAAGCCCGCGTCAATACCGTCGTGGTCTCCGGAGATGGGGTGGTCGACCTTCGCCCTCGGCTCGAGGACCTCGGTGTGCGTACGAGAAGGCTAGGCGACTTCATCGCCATCGAATCCGCATCCCTGATGCTCGCTGATTCCCTCGCTCGCGCCGTTCTCGACCTGGCGGCCGATGAGCAACTCGAGACCCAGTCCTTTTTGACCTATCTCGCCAACACGCTTCGAGTGGGTGAAAAAGAGACGCCTTACTCCCTCGTGACCGCAGTGGACGCGCAAGTCTATGCGAGCCTCGGCGGTTCCAGGGATTCTGGAATCATCTTGAGCTCCTGGCTGGCCGACGATCTGGGTGCCGGGTCCGGCGATTCGCTGGAGATGGAGTTCTACGTCTGGGAAGACGAAGGGCGTATCGCAACGAGTGAGGCAAGCTTCATCGTGGATGGCGTGGTGCCCATGGAAGGTCTCGCCGCGGACCGGGATCTCGCGCCCCCGTACCCCGGAATCTCCGAAAGGGAGGATCTCTCCGATTGGGCTCCCCCGTTTCCCATCGACTTGAGTCGAGTGCGCGACAAGGACGAAGAGTACTGGGATCGATTTCGCGCGACGCCCAAGGCCTTCATCCCCCTGGCGCGGGGTCAGAGCCTGTGGCCCGTTCGCCAGGGAAAGCTGACGTCGATACGTGTCACGCCTCCGGACCCCGCCTTCGATGAGCGTCTTCTCGCGAGACTCGATCCACTGGAGCTGGGGTTCTCGATCGTGCCCGTTCGTGAAGAAGGACTGGCGGCTTCGCGCGGCGCCACCGACTTCGGCGAGTACTTCGTGTACTTCAGTTATTTCCTCGTGATGGCGGGGCTTTTGCTTGCGGGGCTCTTCTTCAAGCTCGGTGTGGAGCAGCGGCACCGTGAGATCGGGACACTTCTCGCGACTGGCTTCCCCCTCGGCGTCGTTCGCAGGCTCTTCATTGCCGAAGGCGCCATCCTCGCGACCCTCGGTGCGCTTATTGGCATACTCGTAGCTGTCGGCTACGCCGCAGTCATCCTTTACGGCCTGCGAACTTTCTGGGTCGATGCCGTGGGTACGACGCTTCTCACCCTTCATGTGGAGCCGATGTCGATCGCGGCGGGTCTCGTGCTGGGCGTCCTCGCGGCGCTCGTCGCCACCTGGCTCACTCTCCGCGGTCTCGGAAAGATCGCCGCTCGGCGCCTGCTCGCGGGGGACGTGGGACCTGAGACCCGACACCGGGTCCAGGGGGCTCGTGCCAACCTGCTGTCGGTCGCTGCCCTCGGGGTCGCCCTCGTCCTTCTGGTGGCATCGTTCGGGAACGTCGTGCCCCTGGCGGCGGGTTTTTTCGGGGCGGGGAATCTCCTTCTCTTTTCACTTCTGTTGTTTCAATGGGGCTGGCTCGGTCGGCGGCCGAAGGGCGTCCTCGAGGGCGTGGTACCGCTCGGCTTTCGAAACGCGTCTCATCGACCGGGAAGGAGTCTCGTGGCAATCGCTCTCATCGCCTTCGCCAGCTTCATCA
>DASPGQ010000639.1 GCA_035620555.1 Vicinamibacteria bacterium | reverse complement strand
TTCGCAACCGCGCCCTTGGAATCGGATCTGGAAATCACGGGTCCCCTCCGAACCGTCCTCTACGTCCGCACGACGGCGCGATCCACCGATTTCACCACGAATCTCCTGGACATCGATCCCGACGGGCGTGTTTTCAATATTTCGGAAGGGATCTTGCGGCGTTCCTACTCGATCGGTCCCGGAGCGGAAGAGCCCATCGAGATCGAGATCCCGATGTGGCCGACGAGCCTGCTCGTTCCTCGAGGTCACCGCCTCGGTCTCGATGTCTCGAGCAGCAACACCCCGCGCTTCGACGTCAACCCCAACACCGGAGGCGACATCGCCACGGAAACACATCCCGTCTCTGCCGAGCAAACGGTCTTTTGGGGAGGCAGCACGCCGTCGCGAATCATCCTCCCCATCGTCCCGCGTTAGGAATCGCAAAGGAGGTCGACATGCCCGAGCACCGCCGGCGTTTCTTACCATGGATAGCCTATCCCGGCGTCGTGGTCACCGCATTCGCCCTGCACTTCGTACTGCTCCGGGCCGGTTTGCCGGTGGGCGTGAGCGCCTACATCGCGGTGGTATTCGGAGCCGTTGCCGTCGCGATACTCGAGCTCGCGATTCCCTACGACGAATCCTGGCAGCCCAACCGAGACGACGTGAAGAACGACCTGCTGTTCATGATCGTCGTTCAGATCGTCTTGCCCCCGCTTTTGACCCTGTTCTTTGGCATCACCTTGATCCGATACTTGCATACCTCCAACGTCTCCACGACCGAGTGGTGGCCCCGACATCTCCCCATTGCCGTTCAGGTCGTGTTGATGCTGCTCGTTGCCGAGCTCTTCCGCTACTGGCTTCATGTCGCGGCGCATAACACGCAACTCTGGCGACTGCACGCGGTGCACCATTCTCCCAAGAAGCTCTATTGGCTCAACGTCGGCCGGTTTCACCCCGTGGAAAAGGCCGTTCAGTTTCTCTTGGACGCTTTGCCGTTCATCGTTCTCGGAGTCGGGGAGGAGGTCTTCGCCGGATACTTCATCTTCTACGCAGTCAACGGATTCTTCCAGCACTCCAACGTCGATGCGCGCTACGGAATTCTCAACTACGTCGTCAGCGGCGCCGAGCTCCATCGATGGCACCACTCGAGACGTATCGAGGAATCGAACAACAACTACGGCAACAACTTCATTGTTTGGGACCTCGTCTTCGGAAGCTGGTTTCTGCCGCGGGATCGGCGTGTGGGGGATCTGGGCCTGCTCAACCCCGATTACCCACTGGATTTCGTCAGCCAGCTCACCACACCGCTCCGGCCCGGCCTCGACAAACAGGGGGCGGCTTCGAATGCTCTATGACGCCTTGATCAATCGCCTGATCTGGGCGCGCATGCAGATGTTCACCTGGACGCACTGGCGGCCTTTCGTGAAGACGGCTCGAGCGCCGTGGGACGCGCAGGAACGCCTGCTTCTCCAGTTTCTCCGCCAAAACTGCGAGACCAAGTTCGGGCAGTTGCACGGATTCGACCGGATTCGAAGCTACCGTGACTTCGTTTCCGCCGTTTCGATACAGAGCTACGAATCGCTCAGGCCGTTCATCGAGGAACAAGAGCGCACCGGCACGCCTGCGTTGAGCGCCGTCGCTCCGGTCATGTATGCGCAAACGAGCGGCACCACGGGCCAGCCGAAACTGATTCCGTTGCTCGAGAGCACGCTTCGATCGCACAAGCGCAGTCAAGCTATCCAGTCGTACGTGCAGTTCAAGACCGACCCTCGGGCTTACTACGGCAAGCTCCTGGGCATCGTCGGGCTTGCCGAGGAAGGTCGGCTTCAGAGCGGCAGGCCCTATGGCTCGGCGTCGGGGCACGTGTACAAGAACATGCCAAGACTGACCCGAGCGAAGTACGTGATCCCGCATCAGGTCTTCGGTATCGAAGACTACGACCTCAAGTATCTGACCATTCTCCGTCTCGCGCTCGTACACCGTAACGTTACGTTCCTGGGCAGCGCCAACCCTTCGACCTTTCTGAAGCTTCTCTCGGTGCTCGAGATTTATCGGGAGGAGCTCCTCGAGGACATCCGACGCGAAGAGTTTCGTTACCTCGCGCGGATGACCCACGACGCGAGGGCCGCGATCCAGCCCCGGCTACGATGCAAGCCCGCTCGCCTGCGGGAGCTCGAGCAACTTCTCCACTCCCCGTCGCCCAGGTTTGCGGACCTCTGGCCGAATCTACGCCTCGTCAACACCTGGACCGGCGGGAGCTGTGCCATTCCTCTCGCGGCCTTCGAGAGACATTTGCCGCCGACGACTCGGATTGCGGAGCTCGGCTATCTATCCAGCGAGTTCCGCGGCACCATCACCGTCGACGTCGAGCGCAACTGGGGCGCGCCCACGATCCAGGAGAATTTCCTCGAGTTCGTGGAGCGCGAAGCATGGGATGGTGGTGACCAAAAGACTTTGACGGTGGACGCGCTCGAAACGGGCAAGCAATACTACGTCATTGTCACGACCGCGGCCGGCCTGTACCGCTATTTCATGAACGACATCATCACGGTCACCGGCCGATTTCACGCCACCCCGACGATCCAATTCGTGCAAAAGGGCAAAGGCGTCACGAACATCACCGGGGAGAAGCTCACCGAAAGCCAGATTATCGAAGCCGTGCGGTCTTCCGAGGAGGAGCTCGGTGTCCGTTCGACATTCTTTCTGATGCTCGCCTGCGTCCAGGAATCGAATTACCGGTTGCTCCTGGAGCCCGCGGAACCAAGCGACGGCTCGCCAAGCCGGATGCGCGATCTGGTCGAGAGCAAACTGACCGAGTTAAACGTGGAGTATGCGGCGAAACGTGCCAGCGGCCGCTTGCGAGAGCTCGAGCTCGTGCATTTGAGACCGGGCACGGGTGAAGCATACAAACGCCACTGCCTGCGTCTCGGACAACGGGAAGGCCAGTTCAAGATCATCACCCTGCAATATCTGGACGACGGCTCGTTTTCCTTCGGCGACTATTACCTTCGCGGCTCCGCCTGAATATGTCGATTCAAGAGCTCGAGATCTATCGGCTCGATATTCCGTTCAGGATTTCGTTCAAACACAGCTCCGCCGAACGCAGGAGAACCCAGAGCGTTTGGGTCGAAGCGGTAGGAGAGGGGCTCGTGGGGAGGGGCGAGGGATGTCCACGGGAATATGTCACGAACGAGAACATGGCTACGGCCGCCGCATTCTTCGCCGAGCATCGAAGGGCTGTCCTCGATGGAATTCACGATTTCGAGGACCTCGTGAGCTGGGAACGGCGGCACGCTGCGACAATCGACGAGAATCCGGCCGCGTGGTGCGCCATCGAGCTCGCGATGCTCGATTGGCTCGCGCGCCGAGACGGCTCACCCGTCGAAGATCTCCTGTCCCTAACTCGACTGGACGGAACGTATCGCTATACCGCGGTCGTCGGCGACAGCGGGATGGATTCGTTCAGATCCACCACGGCGAGATATCGTGACTTGGGCTTCGCGGACTTCAAGTTGAAGCTGTCCGGCGACGTCGGGCGCGATCGCGAGAGGCTTCGTTGGTTGCACGAGCTCGAGGTCAAAGGCCTCCGCGTCCGGGTGGACGCCAACAACCTCTGGGATCGGGTCGAGGAGGCCGCGGAGCATCTCACCGCGCTCGGATGCCCTTTCCTTGGAATCGAGGAGCCGCTCGAGGCAAACGACCTGGCGGGACTGAGACGGCTCGCCGACGAGACTGGCTGCCGTATGATTCTGGACGAAAGCCTCCTGCGCGAAGAACAGATAACCCGGCTCGAAGAGGATCCGCATCACTGGATCGTCAACCTCCGTGTGTCGAAGATGGGTGGCCTGCTGCGGTCTCTGGCCGTGGCCCGGCGAGCGCGGGAGGCTTCTATTCCCGTGATCGTCGGAGCCCAGGTGGGCGAAACGAGCCTCTTGACGCGGGCTGGCCTGGTTGCCGCCGGTTGTGCGGCAGACAACCTTCTCGCGCAAGAAGGAGCGTTCGGAACTTTGCTTCTCGAAACCGACGTCGCCGACCCACCACTGATGTTCGGGGCCGGCGGCATAGTCGACGCCACTGTGCTCGAGCTCGGAGCCAAGCCCGGCTGGGGCCTTTCGTTCACCAGCGATCGCGGCATTTTCCAGCGGCTGTAGACACCGGGAAGGCGGTTTCCCAACGGATGCCTGAGCGTGATTGGCGCTACCCTGTCCAAGAGCAGCCGGTTGCGCGCGCCAGGGCCAGGCACACCTGGTCCATTTTTTGAGCGCCGAGACTACTTACGTAATGCCGCAAAGACCTCTGATCGACCGTTTGGATGTGGTCGAGATTCACTACTGAAGGCACCTTCAAACCGTCTTCCACGCCCACGGCTACTTCGCTCGGTACTCCGTGGACGGCAGACGTGATCGGCGCAACCATCACGGTTCGGATCAAAGGGATCACACTTTGGCGGCTGATCACGAGAACAGGGCGCCGCTTGTCGGGAGAGCGGAACGTGTGAAGCCAAATTTCTCCTCGATTTACTCGGTTGGCCACACACCTTCCTCGTCCCAACCGTCGAATTCGCGCCCAAGTGCTGAGCCCTTTGCGTATCCTTTCCGGTAACGAGCATCGATCGCGGATTCCGTCTTCCTGCGCAGGTAGTCGCCGACAATGCGTCGAAGCACCGCGGAACGACCCACCCTACGGACGTCTTCGTCGGCATCGAGTTTTTCGAGAAGACCTTCATCAAACAT
>DASPGQ010000638.1 GCA_035620555.1 Vicinamibacteria bacterium | reverse complement strand
CCGTTCATGGAAGACTACGGGTTCGTGACCATGGAGGCGTTTCGGTCGAAGAAGCCCGTCGTCACCTGCCTGGATAGCGGTGGGCCGGCGGAGATCGTCTCCGCCGGCCGGTCCGGCTACGTGCTGTTGCCCGAGCCTTTTCACATCGCACAACAGCTCGACGTGTGGGCGGAGAACCGCGATCTCGCCATTCGCATGGGCGAGAACGGTGAGGCGGACACCCGGGCGGTTCGATGGGAGGCCTGTGTGGCCAAGCTTCTGTCATGAGGTCGATTCGGATCGCCGGAGCCGGCCCCGCGGGTCTGTCGGCGGCGATCCATCTGGCGCGAGAGGGCTTGCCGGTCGAGGTCTTCGAGAGGCGAGAAGCGGTCGGGGCACGGTTCATCGGGGAGTGGCAGGTGCTCGAGAGCTACAGCCGCGAGCAGGATGCCCTCGAGGAGCTCGCTTCGATGGGGATCGAGACCACCTTCCATCACGTGCCGGCAACCTGGGCCCACCTCATCGACGACCGCGGGAACCGGCACGAGGTGCAGAGCGCCGCCCCCTACGGATATTTTCTGCGGCGAGGAGACGAGGAGGGAACCCTCGACCGGATGCTCGCCGCGCAAGCGGAGCGAGCCGGCGTGAAAATCCGCCTCGGCGCGAAGCTCGATCCGACCGAGGCCGACGTCGTGGCCACCGGACCGGGACCGGCTGACGGCATCGCCAAGGAGATCGCTTTTCGCACCGACGGCGCCGACCGCATCGAGGTCATCTTCGACCCCGACCTCGCCCCCGGCGGCTACGCCTATTTGTTCGTGATCGACGGGTGGGCCACACTCGGTCTGGCCCTGTTGAAGAGCTACGGGAAGCTCGAGGCGCATTTCGAGCGAACGGTCGCCCGATTTTCCGACATCGCGCCCTTCGAGATTCGAGAGCCGAGGCGCGGTTACTCCTACATGAACTTCTTCCTGCATGGCAGCTCCCAGGCCGACGGCGCACGTTTTGCCGGCGAAGCGGGCGGTTTCCAGGACTACCTCTTCGGCCTCGGCATCCGCTACGCGCTCGTCTCCGGCCACCTCGCCGCGCGAAGCATCCTCGAGAACGTGTCTTACGATGAGCTTTGGCGGGATCGGTTTCTCGATCAAATGCGCTCGAGCGTGGGGGCCCGTCTTCTCTACGAGTCCCTGGGCCGTTTCGGCCTGAGGACGTTCGTCGGTCGATCGTCTCGTTCCGATTTTCGAGCGTACCTTCACTCCTGGGCGCGACCCGCCCGATGGCGACTCTGGCTCGCGCCGCTCGCCGAACGCGTTTTCGGAAGAGCGGAAAGTTGCGCTCACAAGCTGCCCTGTCATTGGTGTCGGCCCCGGGAGGGCCGATCGGGAGCGCCCGAGCCACTCCCCGCGGATTTCGTTGCCCGGTACTTGCGGGAGCCGTGATGGAGCTTGCGGAAGCCTATTCCTTCTGCCGCAAGGTGGCCCATCGGAAAGGGCCGAACTTTTCGGTGGGTTTTCGATTCCTCCCCCGACACAAGCGCGACGCGGTTTACGCAACCTACGCCTTTTGTCGCTTCGTCGATGACGTGGTGGACGAGAAAGTCGATTCCGATGTCCGCGAGCTCATCGATCGATGGGAGCGTGAGCTCGACGACTGTTACGCGGGCAAGCCGAGCCATCCCGTGGCCGTCGCCCTCGCCGACACCGCCGCGCGTTACCCGATACCCAAATCCGCCTTTCGGGGCCTCATCGACGGATGCCGCATGGACCTCGTCAAGACACGTTACGCGAGCTTCGCGGAACTGATGGAGTACAGCGATCTCGTCGCGACCACCATCTCGACGATGTCGCTCGCCATCTTCGGTTATTGTGACGATGCGGCCGTCGAGCGAGGACGCGATCTGGCGACCGCCTTTCAGCTCACCAATATCCTGCGCGACGTGGGGGAGGACGTCGAGCGCGGTCGAATCTACCTTCCCCAGGACGAGCTAGCCCGGTTCGGCGTCTGCGAAGAAGATCTACGCCTCAAGAAGGTGACCCGGGGGTTTGCCGATCTCATGCGATTCCAGGTGCAGCGCGTGCGTGAGCATTACGACCGGGCCGAGCCCCTTCTGAGTCTCATCGAAACCGACGCGCGACGGTGCACGCGCCTCATGGGCTCCGTCTACTACGGCGTGCTCGAGCGGATCGAGGCGTCGGGCGGTAACGTGTTCGGCGGCCGGATCGGTCTCACCTTTGGAGAGAAGCTCGGCCTGGTGGCGCGCACCTGGTGGAACGGCTCACCGACCTGGATCCATCTCACTCCGTAAGCGTGGCTAAATCGAACGTCGCCTCCTCGATGGCAAAACGGGTCACTTTCGCACCCTTGGCCACCCGGAACGCGAAAGTACAGGTGTACGACGGATCCTGGCCGAAATCCCCGAACGCCTGAGCGGTCTTGTAGGTTTCACCGTCCTCGCCGATCAGCACGGGTTTGTCCAGCCGCACCGGCTCGAACGAAGGCAGCACCTTAATGTCGATCGAAACCGTGGCGAACTCGTTCTCCTCGTTGGGGCGAATGACCCCTCGCACGATGTTCCCTCCAGGAGGGCAATCCTGGAGACTCACGTTCGTCGCGCGCTCGATACGGCTCACCGTAATCTCCAAGCCCTTGTAGGTCTGGGCGGGAGGACCGCTCGTCGGTGTCGAAGCGACCAAGGACCCGCTCGCGACTCCGCAGAGGAAGGCAATTCCCGTGCTGACCAGGCCTCGCGCGCGGCCGACCATGAGCGCTCGTCGAGAGCTCATGCTTACAACGGCCGGTCGGGCCACATCATCGTGCGCCACATGTGGGACGAGGGCGAGTCGTCGAATCCGAGACCTTCCTCGGGCTGTTTGAAATGCCGCCCGATGATGTCGACGAAGGGATCGATCGACACGACGGCGTCGCGGTCGAACGAGTACAGATCGTTCACCGTGACGAGACGCGGGAACTCGTACCACTTGTGATTCTTGAGCTTCTTGTACGTTCGCTCGAGGTAGGGCTCGGGCACGTAGTCTTCACCGAACATGCGGAAATAGCTCTCGGGGTACTCGTAACCGTAGTCCGGATCGGGATAGAAACGGAGCGTTTGGTGGTAGCGGATGGAGAACGACGTGATCTCCGGCACGTACGGCTCCACCAGCTGAGCACCCCACCACCCGTGATCGGGATGGATCATGTTGAGGACCACGTCGTGCAGCAGGCAAGCCAGCACGACCTCTTCGCGCATTCCCGTCTTGAGCGCGCGCGTTGCGCTTTGCAAAACGTGGCTGGCGGGGGCGAAGCGGTACTGGTAAAAATCCAGGAGGGTCGGCTTGTCGGGCATTTTCTCGAGCGCCCGCAGCTTGCCGTCCCTCGGAACGAAGAGGTTTCCCGCTCCGCGGCGGTTGGGCCGGCTGAGATCCTGATTGCGTGCTTCGAGGTCGGCGACGGTGGGGAAAGCGTTCTCCGACTCCTGCCTCTCCGAGACGGCGGCATCGAGCTCGCGCTCCATGAAGTGCTCGAGGGCATTGGCTTTCTCGTCGGGTGTCATCAGGGCGATTGCTCCCGCCCCGCCGACGCTCGAGATAAAAGCTCGACGATCGATCTCCATAGCTTCCCTCTCTTGTGATGGCCTAGGTGAACCCTTCGATGCTTTCCGGTGCGGCCATACACGAGCACCGGCACCGATATGATCCGGAGAATACGCCCCATCGCCGTCGGAGTCAATGCGGATCCGGCTTGCAACACCCTCGAAACTTGGTGATTCGGCTCGCGCGCGCCAATATGACTGCGAAGGGAGGTCCTGATGAATGCCCGCTCGTTCTCGATGTCCATTTTGGTTCTACTCATCGCGGCTTGCGTCATCGGGTTCCAAGAGGCTCGCGAAGTCGAGCGTCTCGTGGACGCGCTCGATGTGGACCCGGGTGAAGTGTTCGCCGACGTGGGGGCGGGGGACGGTCGCTTCAGCCTGGCTCTGGCCGCGCGCGTCGGGAACGACGGTCGGGTTTACGCAACCGAGGTGGATCGCGACGATTTGAAGGAGATCCGCGGCCGGGTCGCAGAGGACCAGACGAGCAACGTCACGGTGATCGAAGGCAGCCAGAGCTCGACGGGACTGCCCGACATTTGCTGCGATGGCATTCTTCTTCGACGGGTCTACCATCATTTCCAGGACCCGGACGCGATGCGGGAAAGCCTGAAGCGCGCGCTGAAGGAGGACGGGCTTCTCCTTATTATCGACTTCGGCGAGAAACGTCACTGGAGTCGACCGGCGGGCATTCCCGAATCACGTGACGGGCACGGCATCGCGAAAGAGATGCTCGTTTCCGAGATGGAGCTCGCCGGCTTCGAGCTCGTACGGGACCTGGACTGGCCGAACGACGACTACGCGCTTTTGTTTCGGGTGGCTCGCGTACCGGACTAGTTCTCTTCCGCTTTGGAGCGCGGCTCGGGAAGCCGTGGGCGGGGGAACTTCTCGTCTCGCATCGCCGCGTGGTAGGCGACGGATGCGATGATGACGGCCGCCTGCTCGAGGTCCTCCTCGAGAAGGTTCTCGTAGACGTCGAGGTTGGTGTGATGCGTCCTCGTATCGTAGTCGATGGGATCCTGGACGAACTGGAAGCCGGGAAGGCCGAGTGCGTGGAACGGGAGGTGATCCGTACCGCCGGTATTCAGGACGGTCAGCCCCGACGCTTCGAGATAGGCAAAAGGCGCGAGGAACGCTTCCAGGATCGGACGTGCGGCCTCGTTTCCCTGGAGATAGACGCCTCGGATTCGCCCGGTGCCGTTGTCCAGGTTGAAGTATGCCGAGAGCTTCCCGTGCTCCGGCGTCAGCACCATCGTCTCGGGGTCGCCGAAATGTCGCGTCACGTAGCCGAGCGAGCCGAAGTAGCCTTGCTCCTCGCCGGTCCATAGAGCGAGCCGGATGGTCCTCCTCGGGGCCGCACCCACGGCCTCTAGAATGCGCAGGGCTTCCATCATGGCCGCCACCCCCGCGGCATTGTCGGTGGCGCCGGTTCCGGCGTGCCATGAGTCGAGGTGGGCTCCGAGGATCACGAGCTCATCGGAACGCTCGGCGTCGCTCCCGGGAAGATCGGCGAGCACGTTGTTCCCCTCGACGTGATCGGCAAAGCTCACTCGGAGCGAGATCTCGAGCGTTGCGGCGACGTTTTTTTCCAGGATTCGGAGGATGCGACCGTAGTGCTCTTTCGCCATCACGAACGACGGGAAGTTGGAGACGTCGGTTCCCAGGAAATAGCCGAGGGCGGAAACGCGCACGTTGGCTCCGTCGCGCTCGCTGGGCTCGATGAGGACCG
>DASPGQ010000637.1 GCA_035620555.1 Vicinamibacteria bacterium | reverse complement strand
ATGCCTACGGGAAGAAACAGGGTCGCGAGTTCTGGAAGGCTTCGCTCCAGGCGATCGATCTTCTCGAGGAGATCGTTCGCTCTGAGTCCATCGACTGTGACTGGCGCCGTTCCGGCCACATCTGCCTGGCCTATAAGCCCTCCCACTTCGAGGGGATGCGAAAGAGCGTCCAATGGTTCCGCGAGGAGCTTGGCCACGAGGTCCAGGCTCTCTCCCCCGCGGAGCTCCCCTCCGAGATCGGAAGCCGTGTGTTCCACGGTGGCATTCTGGACGAGTACAGCGGCGGGCTTCAGCCGGCGAAGTACGTTTACGGCCTCGCCCGGGCAGTCGCGCGCCGCGGCGTTCGTCTCCACGAGCAAATCATCATTTCGCGGGTGGCTCGGCTGCGCGATGGCTTCGAGATCCACACCAACCAGGGAGTGCTGCGGGCGGGGGAGGTTCTCATCGCGACGAACGGCTACACCGACGCGCTCGTGCCGCCGCTCGAGCGCCGCATCTTCCCCGTCGGAAGCTACATCATCGTCACCGAGCCCCTCGCACGCGAGCTCCAGGTAGAGTTGATCCCCAAAGGGCGGATGCTCTACGACTCGAAGAACTTCCTCAACTACTTCCGCCTGACTCCGGACGGGCGCATGCTGTGGGGCGGCCGGAACGATCTCAGCACCAATCTCGATCTGAATCGAAGCGCGGAAATCTTGCGGGCCCAGCTCGTGCGCACCTTTCCACGGCTTCGTGACGCGTCTTTGACCCACAGCTGGACGGGGAAGCTCGGCATCACGTTCGACCTCATGCCACACATCGGCCGCGTCGAAGGCATTCATTACGCCATGGGCTATGGCGGCCACGGGCTCGCCGTCGCCACGTATCTCGGGACCGAGGTCGGGAAACTTCTGGCCGGTCAGATCGCGACCAGTCCCTTCGCCGAGATTCCCCATCCCACGAGGTTCTTCTATCGCGGCTACCCCTGGTTCATCCCTCTTGCCGCGCGTTACTACCGCTTCGCCGACTGGATGAGCTAGACTCGCACGGCGCTCGTTCCTCGCAGCGGTCTCCGAACCCGAACATGCTGGTCGGCACCGTCGATCTCACCATTATCGTCACGTACTTCGCCGTCGTCATTCTCATTGGCTTCGTCTCGATGCGAAGAACCAAAGGATTCGAGGATTACGCGGTGGCGGGCCGGCGACTCCCGGTCGTGTTCTTGTTCGCCACCATGGCAGCAACGGCGACGGGCGGGGCGGCGACGATCGGGCGCGCCTCGCAGTCCTATCAGTCCGGCATCGTCATCTTCGTCGCCACGGTGGGCTTCGTGCTGAACCAGCTCCTCTCCGGCCTCTTCCTCGCGCCCCGCATGCGCGCCATCGGCAAGCTGTATACCGTGGGCGACGTCATGGGGTTCTACTACGGGCGGGCGGCACGCGCCCTGACGGGAATTTTCTCTTTCCTTTACAGCGTCTCCCTTTTCGGGGTCCAGCTGCTGGCCATGGGGCGCATATTGCAAACCATCACCGGCTTGCCTCTCGTCCCTTTGCTGATCGCTTCGTCCGCGCTCGTCATCTTCTACACCGGGTTGGGCGGCATCTGGGCCGTTATCTACACCGATCTCCTCCAGTTCATCGTGCTGGCGTTCGGTCTGACCACGGCTTCCCTGGTGGCGATCGATCGCGTCGGCGGCGTCGAGGCGATGACCGCGGGACTCGACCCCGTGCTCTTGAGCTTCAGCGGTGACTGGAGCTCATCGCGAATCCTCGGCATATTCGTTGCGTTTCTCCTCGGTGAAGCGCTCGCTCCCTATTTCGTTCAGCGTTATTTCGCGACCAAGAGCCCGAGAGATACTCGCTGGGGCGTGACGCTCTTCGGAAGCTACTACGGTTTCTATACCATCGTCGTGATCGCTCTCGGCCTCGCGGGCGCGCTTCTCTTGAGAGACACCGAGCCCGACCTCGTCCTGACGTCCATCGTACGCGACTTCCTGCCCATCGGGCTCAAGGGAGCGGTCTTCGCGGCACTTCTCGCCGCCGTCATGTCGACGGGAGACTCGATCTTGAACAATGCCTCCGTCATCTTCACTCGCGACCTCTACCAGAAGCTCTTTCGTCCCGACGCAAGCGATGCGACCATGCTCGCCTGGTCGAAGACGACGACGCTGCTCATCGGGGCCGGTGGCGTCATTGCGGCCCTAAGCCTGCCCGACGTCTTCGAGCTTCTGATTTACAGCTACACGCTCTGGGCGCCTTCGATCATCCCTCCTCTTTGCGTCGCTCTTTTGTGGGGAACGCCTCGCGAGCGACCCGTTGCACCCCGCGCGGCCGTGCCCGCAATCCTGGCCGGCATCGGCGCGACGTACGCGTGGGGGCCGAGTGTGCTCGGCGAGCCCTTCGGGGTTCCCGCAGTGGCCGTCGGCGTGGGAGCGAATCTTCTCGTTCTCTTCACCGTCCACCGGCTCACGTCGTGTTTCGCTCCCGCGGGGGCTTTCGTACCCGAAGAGGTGAACGAAGCATGACCGCCTGGAGCTTTCTCGTCTACTTCTCGGCGGGCATCGTGTACCTCGCCGTCGCGGCCACCCTGATTGCCTGGATACGCCACGCGCGCTCAAGGGATCTCGATTGAGGGCGCAAGAGCGAATCCGGGATATGATCCACCTTTCATGACGACCTTCTTTCGACTTCTCTCCACGATCGGCCTGCTCACTGCCGCTCCGGATCAGGGGAAAGCGGTACTCGAGAGGTCAATCGCGGCCCACGGGGGTCTCGCCCGTTTCGAGGCGATTCGAGACTGGAAGATCGTGGCTCGGAGAGAGACGGACTCCGGGGGGTCCGAAACGTACGAGGAGTATCTCCTCCGGGATCAGGGTGGCACGAGGACGCTTCTACTGAAACGACAGGCGGAATCGGTCCTCGTGTTCGGCCACGATGGCTCCCGGGGATTCGCGGTTGCCGAGGGCACGCCCCGGAGCGACGATGGCGCCGAGGGGGAGGGCTACTACCGCGCCCATGGCGAGTATTACTTGCGCTCGCTTCCGTTCAAATGGATGGACCCGGGAGTCGAAGTCGCCTACGCTGGAGCCGAGGACGGCTTCGAGCTACTCCGCGTCTCGGCATCGGAGAACGTGGGGCGTGCCTGGGAGGATGTGTGGGTCGCGGTCATCGATCGCGACACCGGTCTTCTCTTCGAAGCTCGCCTGACCCACCACCGGGGCGGGGAAACGTGGATGAACCGGCAGCGAAATGAGGTCACGGAGATCACCTACCGTTACAGCGACTATCGGGACGTGGACGGCCTGCAGATACCGTTTCGGATGGAGTACGTTTCGAACGGGCGAAAGACCGGCGAGAACGTCATTCAGTCCATAGACTTCGATACGGGGCTCACTGCGGAGATCTTCTCGCCGCGAGCCCATCTCCGCTGAAGCAGCGCCATTTGCACCGTTTAGGTGAGGCTACCGAGACACCGGAGAAGCAACTGATGAGTAGACAATCCGCCCCCCAACCATCGTGAGAACCGAGGTCGTGTCCTTGATCTGGTCCGCGTCAACCGTCAAGTAATCGCGATCGAGGACCACGAGGTCCGCCAGTTTTCCCGCCTCGATTGTCCCCAGGTTCTTCTCCTGGAAGACGAGATGAGCACTCCCGCGGGTATGCGCTATCAATGCATCCTCACGGCTGATGGTCTGCCGAAGAACTCTGTTACCGCCGACCATCCTGCCGGTCACGGCCCACCCGAGCGTCACCATGGGGAGGACCTGGTTCGCTCGGCTCCCGTCGCTTCCCAGTCCCCATGCGATTCCACTGTCCTGAATCATTCGAAGCGGCGGCATCTCGTGGGCGGCCTCTCCGTAGACCCGGTGCTGGATCCCGCCGTTGATGACGGCCCAGGGATGCACGGCGGCATGCATGCCCAGGCTCTTCATGCGCTCGAGCTGTGACGAGCTGGGCTCGTTGAAGTGGGCGAGTGCCCATCGAAGGCGGTCGATCGGATACTCTCGGTGAATCCGCTCGATCTGGTCCAGGAAAGCGCCGATCGTGGTCTTCAGATTCGCATGCACGTGCAGCGGGAGGCCCGCGCGGGCGACCTCGGTGGTCAACCGGCGCCACTGGGCGAGTTCATCCGGGGTCGGATCGGACTCGAGCAGAAACATAGGGTCGTGTAGCGGCCGATACACCCCTTCTCCGTACGCGATCCAATCGATATCGTGGTCCCCCTCGAACAACTTCATCGCCGCGATTCGGGTTAGAACGTCGTCTACTTCCTGCGGAGTGCCGGCCGGAAACGAGGTAATGCAAAAGACCCGCAGACTCAGCCGACCTTCGTCCGCCCAAGCACGATAGCGTTCGATCAACTCTGGCTCGCAACCGGCGCTGCCGACCGATGTCAGCCCGGCGCGATTCAGGTCGCGAAACATGCTCATGGTGCTCGCCTCGACCTCATCCGCCGGAGGGTCGAGAACCGGAAGCTCAGCGGCAATCGTGCCAACACCCGGCTCTTCGATCACTCCCGTCGGCCTTCCGGTAGGATCGCGCCCGATCCACGGCTCGTCCCTTTCTTCCAGGCGGAGTGATTCGATGGCTCTGCTGTTGAGATAGGTCTCGTAATAGGCCGCCTGAAGGAGCACGGGATGATCGGGAGCGACGCCATCCAGCTCGTCGCGGGTGAAAGAGCTCGCGTCGTCCGCGAACTGGTCTCTCGTCCAGCCACCCAGATTGAAGACCCACTCGTCGGGACCTGCGTCGTTCGTCCGGGCGCGCAACATCGCGAGCGCCTGCTTTCGCGAGCCGACCCCGTCCCAACGAACTTCCCGCCGCCACGTGAGACCCGCGCGGAGAAGGTGCATGTGATTGTCGATGAGCCCGGGAATCACCGCCTTTCCCTCCAGGTCGATCCACCGAGTTCCCTGCCCGGCGAGCCGAGTGATCTCCTCATCGGTGCCGACGGCCAAGATGCGTTCGCCTGTGACCGCGATCGCCTCGGCGATTGTGAACCGCTCGTCGACGGTGATGATCTTCCCGTTCACAAGAACGATATCGGGTGGCGCGTGCTGCGCGGGGAGCTTCGCCATCGTACTCGCGATCGCGAACGGCGCGGCGACAACGGTCGACAGGAGTAGGAGTGAGAGTGGCACGGGCACCGCGGCTACCACGCTCCAATCGTGTAGGCCTGAACCCGACCGTTCTTGAGCCGAGGCGTTTTTCAACATTTCCGTGCCACGAACGCCAGCCGGCGAGGAGGAAGCTCGAGCTCCCCGTAGCGGCGCGAGACGCGAACGGAAAAACCCGCGGAGCGGAGCGCGTCACAGAGACGGTCGCGGGAGAGGACGCGGAGGACATGCCGCTCGTAAGCGCGTCGATAGCCCTCCCCCGCTCGTCGAAACGTGGTGATCTCCCGGGTCACCCGCCGGCCTTTCTCCGATACCGAAACGAGGACCGCCCATCCGGGGCCCGAGCGCCAGGTGCGATAACGCATCGGACGAGCACCGGCCACCAGGACGTCGAAGACAAAGAGCCCGCCCGGTCGTAGCGCCCGGCTCACTCTGCGAAACCAAGGCGCGATCGGCCGAGCGGGCAAATAGCACAGCACCTCACCGAGCGCCGTGATCACATCGCAGCTCGGCACGTCGACCTCGTATACCGAGCCAACTTTCAGCCTTGTGCGAGGTGCGATCTTCCGAGCGATGCGAGCGAGCGACCGCGACGACTCTACCCCGACCGTCCGGAATCCGGCGCGGTCCAACTCACGAAGCCACTGACCGCTTCCGCAACCCAGGTCGACGGCAACCCCATGGCGAATTCCGGCGCGCGCCATGAGCCGGAGAAGGCCAGGAGAAGCCGATTCCGAAAAATCGGCGAATCCCTGGTGCTGAATGTAGGCGAGGTCCTCACCGTACGACGACACGGGGGATTCTACCCCCCGCTTGGTGACTCATGCTGTGTCGCTGCCCGTCGCTACGTTTCAGTACGAGGGGACGCTCGGCGAACTCAGGCTTCTCGCGATCGTAAGCATCAGCTACGGTCGCGGAGCTGAGTCCTTTCTTTTCAAAGGGTAGCAACGTGCGGGCGGACTGCTGCATGCTGCTTCGGTTAGGGTGGCTGAACGGCTGGCATGGTAGCTTGTGGGCATTCTTGCCAAAAGTAGCGCAGGCCTCCCATTTTCTTGGTTATTTGTGTCCCTCGCCGAGACATCTGCGTCGAAACAACGTTATATGTAGGCGAGGGTTTCGATGGACACGCTTCCTCGCCAACTCTTTGACCGCTATCACCTCAAGGTGTATCGATACTTCGTCAGTTACGTGAGGCAAGCGATTGCTGAGGAGCTCAGTCAGGAG
>DASPGQ010000636.1 GCA_035620555.1 Vicinamibacteria bacterium | reverse complement strand
TATCGAAACCCTCGCACGATCCGACGGCGGGAGCCTCGGTTCTGCTCCTGCGACCCCATCGCTTTTCACCGCCGACTTCCGGGATATGAGCCCACGCCGCTCGTGGACGCTCCGACGATCGCGGAGAGGCTCGGTCTCGCGCGGCTCACGGTCAAGGACGAGTCGTGCCGCTTCGGACTTCCCTCGTTCAAGCTGCTCGGCGCCTCCTGGGCGATCTACCGCGCGCTGGTCCAACGACACGGGGAGCTCGAGCCCTGGTCGTCACTCGAGGACATCTCCGAAAAGCTCTCGCATCTCGAGCCGCTCACGTTGGCAGCGGCAACGGATGGAAATCACGGCCGTGCGGTCGCGCACATGGCACGGCTTCTCGGCTTCGGCGCGCGCGTGTTCGTTCCCGCGGGAACAGCGGCGGCACGCATCCGTGCCATCGAGGCCGAAGGGGCGGAAGTCGAGATCGTCGATGGTGACTACGACGCAACGATTCGGCGCTCGGCCCGTGAGGAAAGCCGTCGTTGTCTCGTCGTGGACGACACGTCCTGGCCGGGCTACGAGGAGATCCCTCGCTGGGTCATCGAGGGCTACTCGACCATCTTTTGGGAGATCGACGCCCAGCTCGACGAGGCGCCGAACGCTGTGTTCGTTCCTTTGGGTGTGGGCGCGCTCGGAGCCGCGGCCGCCGATTTTTTCGCGAGCAGCGAGCGGGTGCGCGTCATCGGGGTGGAGCCGGCGAGCGCGGCGTGCGTTCAAGCATCGCTTCGAGCCGGCCAGATCGTGACGATTCCCGGACCGCACCCCTCGATCATGGTCGGGCTGAACTGCGGTACGCCCTCGTCAATCGCCTTCCCCGCACTCCAGGAAGGACTGGATGCCTGTATTGCCGTCGCGGACGTCGATGCCGAAGAGGCGATGCGAGCCCTTGCCGCTTCCGGCATCGTTTCCGGCGAGACCGGAGCGGCATCGCTCGCCGGCCTCCAGGCAGTGCCTCGAGAACAACTCAGCCTCGGTGCATCTTCGAGCGTCGTCGTCCTGTGCACCGAAGGCGCGACGGATCCCGAGAGCTACGAGCGAATCGTGGGTCGGTCTCTACCGAGATGAAGGAGCGGATTACCCTGCCAGGGCCGCTCCAGCCAAGTGGAATACCTGCGCGGGTCGTCACCCGCGAGGGGGGATATCGTTGCTTTTTTGTTTAGGCCGAAACAGCCCTGGCAGAGTTTCTTTCTTCGTCTTCAGGAGACGAAAACCGTGTAGAAGAACAACACCATGAAGGCCAGGAGAGAAACGACGACCGCTATCTCGTCGAATCTCGACGCTTCGAGGGATCGCGCCTCGTCGACAGAGCGCTCGGTTGCACCCTCGATGGGCCTCCAGGTGGTTGATTTCATGCTCATGATACAAAGACCTCCCTTTGACTCCCCTTCCCCAGCTTTTTCTGGTTTCCACCACGTTAGCCCTCGGGACTCAAAGGTTCTGTGAGATAACCGAGGGGACTTTCCCCCCAAAGAATCGTGGGGGAAAACCCCCGCTGAGATTCCCTATGGATATCTACAGGCCCAAGCATCACAAACGCATATTCGCAAAAGCGGACGCGGGCGTGGTTACCGGAACGAAACGAGTATGTAACGAGGGCGTAAAATCTAGCCCGGTTTCATTCTCCCCGGGGTGAGAAGCGGTAGCCGAGCCCGCGTACGGTGAGAATGTATCGCGGATTGGCCGGATCGACTTCGAGCCTTTGTCGGAGACGAGCGACGTGGACGTCGACGGTTCGTGTCGTCGGCATCGCATCGTAGCCCCAAACGGCATCGAGCAGGTCGTTGCGCGACAGGACGACGTCCTGGTTCTCGATGAAATGGCTTAGCAACCGAAATTCGCGTGCCGAGAGCTGGACGGGTTTTCCCCCGCACAGAACTTCGGCGCTGCGAAGGTTTACCTGCACCCTGCCAAATGTGAAGGGCTCGTTGGGCCGGCTCGAGCCAAGAGCAGGGCGCCTCAACATCGCCTCGACCCGTGCCAGCAGCTCGATGAACTCGAACGGTTTCGTCATATAGTCGTCGGCGCCGAGCTGGAGACCGAGTACCTTGTCGGTTACGTCCCCCCGCGCCGTCAGCATGAGTATCGGCGTTTCGATCCGGCGGCGCCGGAGCTCGCGAACGATGTCGAACCCGCTTCGACCCGGAAGCATGACGTCGAGAATGATGAGATCGTGGTCGCCCTCTCTCGCCGCCAGCACCCCCTGATCGCCATCGGCGGCCGTCTCGATACGGTACCCTTCGCTTGCCAGGCGGTCGCGGAGCGCCAGCCGGAGCGAATGATCGTCCTCGACGAGTAGAATGCGGCTTCCGCTCGTCTCCTCAGCCGGCTTCTTCAACCTCGTCCCCTTGGGTCGTCATGAGAGCTACCGGCAGATGCAGCGAGAAACAGCTTCCCTTTCCTGGTTGGCTGGACACGGAGAGTCGGCCCCCGTGCGCTTCGACGACGTCTTTGACGATGCTCAGGCCGAGCCCCGAGCCCTCCACCTGGTCGTTTCGAGCCGTCCGCCCGCGATAGAACGGCTTCGTGATGTGCGGCATCTCCGCGGCCGGGATTCCCTTCCCCTCGTCTTCCACCGAAAGAACCACTTCCCCGCCGTCTTTACCCGCACGATACCGCCCCGATACCTGGATTCGCGCTCTCGGTTGGCTGAATTTCACGGAATTGGAGATCAGGTTTCGAATCGCCGAGCTCAGCGCTCTTTCATCGCCGGAGATGAGCGGCAACCCCTCATCGATGTCCAGCTGGAAATCGAAGGAGTCCAGAACGCCGGACCCCAGGGAATCGATGGCGCGCTGGATGGCGTCTTCCGGTTCCAAGGGACGAAGCTGATAGAGTTTCCGCCCCGAGCGAAGAGCGGAGAACTGAAGCACGCTATCGACCATATTGGCGAGTCGGCGGCTTTCCTGGTGGATGGCTTTGCCGTACTCTCGTACCTGGCCCGGGTCCCCGACGACGCCATCAGCCAGATTCTGACTCAGCGACGAGACCCCGGCGATGGGTGTCCTGAGCTCGTGAGAGACGCCGGTGACGAAGTCCATTTGTTGGTCTGCTAGAAGCTGAGCTCTGCGGGTGTTGAGGACGAGGACGACCACGCTCGCGGCGAAAAAAAGGACGACGACGAAGCTGGCCAGAAGGTTCCGTCGACGGCTCGATTCGACGACCGCCTCCAGGGAGCCGGCTTGGTGTTTCACGATCATCGCCCATCGATACTGGCCGCCGCCGCGTGCCGGACGCATCGTCTCTGATTCGAGCTCGAACACCCCGCGCTCCAAATCGGGGCTCGATAGATCCGGCCTTTCGAAGGTCGGATCGGACGCGTAGATGAGCCGGTCTCCGTCGCGCCGGTCCACGATCCAGACGCGGTAGTCCAGCTCGCCAAGGGGTCCGAAGTATTCCTGGACTCGCGCGGGAAGGAGTTTCTCGACCAACACATGGGAGTCCAGGAGGAGGATCGCCCAGGTCTGCGAGCTCAGCTTGTCCTGGGGAATGACGAGCATGAGAGGGTCGGCGTACAAGGGATCGATCCTCGACCCGTGCAGTTCGCCAAGCGGCTTTCGGATGCGCTCGAGCTCGGGAGGCCAAGAAGCCTCGTCGAAACGTCCCTCCTCGAGGTTGAACTCCTTGATGTCCAACCCGTCGTTCCGGGTAACCCAGAATACGGACTTGATCAGCTTAGGAAACGCGAAGTCAGCCGCCCACTCGGCGTACTCTTCGTTCATGTCTCCGAGGATGTTCCCCTCTCCGGGCTGAAACGTCTGCCAAAGCTCTCGAAGATCACGATCCAAGTCCTGGCCGAGCCCATCCGCCGCCGCGCGAAGGTTGCCGCTCATGCGACGGTGCTCGAGCTCGCTCAGCTCACCGACCCACCGATACTGAAGGCTCGCGAGCACGGTCAGCAGCGCCCCCATGAGCACGACGCTCCAAGCGGTTCGCGGAGGCCTCAGAAGGCGCATGTTTGGCGACTCTTGTCCCCCCACCGACAAGCTTAGCAGCTTTGCGCGCTGGATTGGCGAATTTCAGATTTCGAGAAGCTCGTTCGGGGCGCGAAGGAGAAAATCGGGGCCGACGTCGACGAGAACTTGCCGGGCGAAGGGTCCCCACAGGACGGCTGCGGTTGTCACCTGCGCCGCGCGACCGGAGGCCACGTCGTGAGGAGAATCGCCGACGAAAATCGCCCGCTCGGGAGCAGTCCCGAGACGTGAAAGCGCGGTCAGGACCGGTTCCGGGTGCGGCTTGTGGTTCTGGACCTCGTCGGCCGTCACCAGGGCCTGAAAGTATTCCGTGAGTCCTGTGAGGCTCAGTCCCCGCTCGGCCCCGAAGCGAAGCTTGCTGGTCACGACACCGAGCTTCACCCCACGCTCCTGGAGCGCGGTCAAAACCTCGAGGACACCGGGGTACAGTCGCACGCTGCGATCGTGATGTGCGATGTGATACTCCCGGTACGTCGCGACCATGGCCTCGATGAGCGACGGGTCGTCGGTGACATCGCCGAGTTGACGCCTCAAGGGCATGCCCAGCCCCCGGAGCCAGACGTCATCGGGCAGCGCCTGTCCCAGGTGAGCGATCGCCGTGTGGCGATAGGCGCTCAGAATGAGATCGACCGAATCCAGCAGAGTCCCGTCGAGATCGAACAGGAACGTGTCGAAGCGCTGTGGCCTCAACCGCGCAGCTCGGCCCCGAAACGCGCCTCGAGTCGCGACAGGATCCTCTCACGAGCTCTGGCAACATCCTTGTCGGTAAGCGTTCGATCGGGCGCCTGATACATGATGGAGATGGCCAGGGATTTCTTGCCCTCCGGCACTTGCTTCCCCTCGTACTGGTCGAACAACCGCGCCTGCGCCACGAGTGGATGCTGTTCGACCTCGAAGAGGACATCGGATGCGGGCCGATCAAGGCCAACCACCACGGCGAGGTCCTCGACGACCGCCGGGTACTTCGAGAACGCTCGATACTGCGTCACCGGTACGGCCCGCTGGTCGAGCGCATCGATTCGCACCTCGAAAAGGTAGACGTTCTCGCCGACACCGAACGACGCCGCGGTTCGGGGATGGACCTGACCCAGCACGCCAAGCTCTTCTCCGTCGGGCGCGAGAACCGCAGCCGTCCGACCCGGCAAGAACCCGTAACGTTCCGCCTCGTGATAGACGACCGATATCCCCAATCGCTGAAAGAGCGCATCCACGTAGGCCTTGGCATCGAAGAAATCCATCGTCTCTTCCGTGGGCGTGCCCCACCGGTCGAGCCGCGCCCCGGTCACCGCTCCGGCGACATGCTCTGTTTCTTCCGGAAGTCCCTTCGTCCGCGGCTCGTACACGCGGGCGCACTCGAAGAGCGCCAGGCTCCCTCGATTGACGCGCAAGTTGCGTGCAACCGCCTCGAGCAGAGCCGCCCTCAGCGTCGTCCTCAGGTACTCCTGGCCGACATTGAGCGGGTTGACGACGCTCAATGGCGGGCTGGCCTCCAAGCTTTCCGGGGAAACGACACGTTTCAAGGCGTCGAGACTCGTGAGGGGATAAGTGATGACCTCCTGCATGCCGGCGCCAACGAGCGTATCGCGAACGCGCTCGCGCAGCTCCCGCAGCGGCTGAAACACGCGCGGGGGCACGCGTCCCTCGATCGGGCTAGCGGGAATCTGATCATAGCCGACCATGCGTGCGACCTCTTCGACCACGTCGTCGGGACGCTCGATGTCGAGCCGCCAGTACGGTGGGTGCACCGACAAGATGTCTTCCGACGAATCCACCGAGAATCCGAGCAACTGCAGAGAGCTCACGATCTGCTCCCGGGGAGGATCGATTCCGAGGATCCGGGGCACGCGCTTCCACGCCACCGGGATTCGAGGCGCTTCCCATTTCGACGGATAGACGTCGACCAATCCGGAAGCCGCACGCCCCGATGCGAGCTCGACAAGGAGCTTCGTCGCTCGACGGGACGCGATGGGGGCGAGCTCGGGCGAAATGCCCCAGGCGAAACGTCGAGACGCCTCGCTCGGAAGCTTCAGGGCGGTCGCCGTACGGCGGATGTTAACCGGGTTGAAGTTGGCGACCTCCAGCAGAATGTTGTTCGTGCTCTCGGTTACCTCGGTATCGAGTCCGCCCATCACTCCGGCGACGGCGACCGGTCCCCCCGGGTCGGTAATCAGGAGCTGCTCGCCAGTAAGAACTCGTTCTTTTCCATCGAGCGTGGTCAACCGCTCGCCGGGCCGCGCGCGCCTCACGATGATGTGGTGGTCGCGGATCTTGTCGTAGTCGAACGCGTGGATGGGCTGTCCGAGCTCGAGCATCACGTAGTTCGTGATGTCCACGACGTTGTTGATGGGCCTCATCCCCGCCGCGCGAAGACGCTCCTGCATCCAGGACGGAGAAGAGACGATCTCGATCTCCTCGACGAGCGCGAGCGTGAATCGCGGGCACAAGTCGGCGTCCGCGATCTCGGCTCCCGCACGGCCATCGATGGCGTCGCCCGCGACAAAGTCGAGCCTCGGGTCCTCCCAGGCTGCCCCCGTGAGGGCCGCAACCTCTCGTGCGACGCCGAGGACTGAGAGACCGTCGGCGCGGTTGGGTTTCATGTCGATGACCAAAACGGTGTCGCCCAGGACCTCACCGAGCGCCCGGCCCGTCGGCGCGTCATCGGCCAGGACCAGGATCCCCTCGTGCTCGTCACCCAGGCCCAACTCGCGCTCCGAGCAGACCATACCCTCGGAGACGACTCCCCGAATGTTCGCCTTCTTGAGCTTCGACGTTCCCCCGCTGCGAGCGTCGACGAGCTCCGCTCCCAGGCCCGCGTAAGCCACCTTTTGCCCCACGGCGACGTTGGATGCCCCGCAGACGACCTCTGGGCGGGCGGAGCCGATGTCCACGGTCACGAGACGGAGTCGATCGGCGTTCGGATGGGGCCGAACCTCGCGGACGTGCCCCACGACGACACCCTCCCAATCCCCTCCGGTTCGCTCGATCCCGGTGACCTCGAGACCGGCCATGGTGAGAAGGTGCGCGATCTCGTTCACCGGACGCGCGAGCGCCACGTAGTCCGACAGCCATTTGAGTGGAACGCGCATCAGAACTGACTCAAGAAGCGCAGATCGTTCTCGTAGAACGCACGGATATCGTCGATTCCGTTCCGCAGCATCGCGATCCTCTCGACTCCCAGTCCCGCGGCAAAGCCGGTGAAAACCTCGGGGTCATAGCCCATGTTCTCTAGAATCTCGGGGTGCACCATCCCCGCTCCGAGGATCTCGATCCAGCCTTCGTTCTTGCACGTGCGACAACCGCTGCCGCCGCACAGAAAACAGTCGATCGCCATGTCCACGCCCGGCTCGACGAAGGGAAAGAAGTCACAGCGAAAGCGAATCTTGCGGTCCTGACCAAACAGCCGCTTCGCGAGCTCGAACAGCGTTCCCTTGAGATGGGCTAACGTCAAGCCCTCGTCGACCGCGAGGACTTCCGTCTGGGTACACATCCATTCGTGGGTGGGATCCGTGGCCTCGTTGCGGTAGATGCGTCCCGGGCAGACGATACGCAGCGGCGGACGATGCTTTTCCATGAATCGTATCTGGTTCGGGGAGGTATGGGTGCGCAGGACGAGCTTCGCATCCCCGTCATCCTCGCGGTCTACGTAGAACGTATCCATCAGCTCCCGGGCGGGATGGTCTTTGGGAATCCGAAGCGCCTCGAAGTTGTAGTAATCGAGCTCGACCTCAGGGCCCTCGATCACCGAGAACCCCTGGGCGACGAAGGCGTCGAGGACCTCTCGCTGAGTTTGCGTGACGGGGTGAAGCCGTCCCAATGCCAGCGGTCGTGCGGGCAAGCTCACGTCGATCCGCCCCAACGTGACCGTTTCCTCGAACCGCGCGCGCTCCAGGCTCTCCTGCTTGCGGACGAGCGCGGTAGAAAGCTCCTCCTTGAGGGCGTTGACCGCCTGTCCCAACGAGCGCCGCTCGTCGGAAGAAAGCTCGCCAAGGGACCGGAGCAACGTGGAGAGCGGACTCTTCCGCCCCATGTGGGCGATGCGCCAGGCCTCGAGCTCGGCGGCATCCGATACGCGCTCGAGCCCCTCGAGCGCCTCTTTGCGTATGGGTTCCGTCCTGGAAGTCACAGTAAACGTGTTAGTTTAGCACTCTACGCTTCTCATGAGCTCCGATATCGCCTTGACCCTCGCCGTCACGTGGGTGGCCGCCGCCGGGCTCGCTTTCGTGAGCGGGCTCATCCGCCGGTTCCACGTCTGGCAGTGGCTCGCGCTGAGTCTCGTGCTCGGTCCCTTCGCCTTGCTCCTGGCGATCGTTCTCACCGGCCGCGGCTACCAAACGTCACTCTTCGCCAAGCCGAGCCAGACGGACGCGACGCCCGCGCCCCGTATCCCTTCGGACGACGAGCTCCTGTCCGGCGAGAAGACGGCCTTCAAGAACGAGATCGTCGCAATGACCCAGAGCGGGCAGCTCGACGAGGCCGAGCGCATGCTCGAGACATTGATCGACGTCGTGGAAGAAAAAGCGCGGAAGCAGGATCGAGGCGTACCTCATTGGTACTACGAGCAACTCGCGACGGTCTATCGTAAACGGGGGAATCGCAAAGCGGAGCTCAGGACGCTCGAGCGATGGGCCCGGTTGCCACACGCCGCGCCGGCGAAAGCGGAAGCCCGCCTCGAGAGACGACTCGCGAAGCTGAAGTCGGAACGCAAGTTGACGACGTGAAAAAGACAACAACCCACATTCATGCGGGGAGCTCTACTTCGTCTTGGGTACGTAGACGGCGTCGAACGTGGATTCCCAGCTCTTGCCATCTCTCGAGATCTCGATATGCTGTCCCACTCGGCCTTCGGCGAGCGGCGTCAGGGTCGTACGATCGAAATAACGGCCGCCGCCCTCGAGAGGGATCTCTCCCTGAAACCGGACGCCACCATCGTCGAAAGTCTCGACGAGGACCTTCTCTTTGACGCCGCCAGGAGCGGTCGCACGTTCGGTAACCCACACCTGTTTCCACGTATCGGTGGCCGGTACGTAGAAGAAAAAGCTCTTGCCTTCGTTGCCTTCGGCGTCCGTCCAATGCTCGAGAATGGCGCAACCGGCGAGCATCTTCTCGATTCGGTTGTCGCCCACCTTCTGCTCGCCGACGTAGACGTCCCAGCTTCCGAGCCAGAAATCGAGCCGGTGGAAGCCGGCGACCGACTCACACGCAGCAGGAGGCTGATGCGATTGCGGTCGCGCTGTGGCCGCGCCGGAAACAGTCGCCAGCGCGAGCCAAACGATCCAGCTCAATTTCCGACGCAATGACACACCTCCCTCAAGTCAGGCTTTCCAAAGCGTACGCGAGACAGTCAAGAAACGTTCC
>DASPGQ010000635.1 GCA_035620555.1 Vicinamibacteria bacterium | reverse complement strand
GTGGGCATTTCAAAGTCATTCTTCCCGCAGTTTTTGGGCGGGACTCAAGCGGAGAACACGGACAGCGGGAACGAGACTGGCAACGGTCGCGGTCAACATCGTGCCGGCGACGACGGAGGCGATCGTCACCGCGATCGTAATCGTGAATAGGGTGTGCTGACGGCGTTTCGTACCGCGAGTCTCAAATCCCTGGCGAAGCTCATCGCTTCGTTTGAATAGGCTAACGCGTCAGGGGCCTCCCTTGTTCCCGGCGTTTCGTGGCGCGAGGCGATGACGCCCCTCGGGCCATCGCCCCCGCTTGGACCGCGCTCGCCCGAGCGGTGCCTTCCATGCCATACTCGAGCCATATGAAAGCGGTGGTCGTCGCCCTGGTGGCCGCTCTTCTCTTCTCCCCGGGCCGGACCTCGAACGAGACTCCGGGAAACCCCTGTTCCGGGGTGCTCGCGAGCGGCATTCCACCGCGGTCTAAAGACGCGCCCACCGGCTCCGAGCTCATGGAGACCGTCTGGAACCTTCGCGGTCGTGAGCGGGATGAGGCGATCGTTCGAGAGCTGACTCAGGGCAACCTTCCCGATTTTCTACGCGATCTCGTGCCGGTACGTTTGTGGTCTCGCGATCGACGTGGGGTTTTCCACGAGGCGATCGTTTGCGTGACGCCAGATTACCTTTCGGTTGGCTCCAACGACGATTTCGTGCGCGTGCCCCTTGGGTTCCAGGCTGCAGTCGACACCGCGCGCGAGTTTCAATTCACTCTTCCCACACGCAAGATCGTGGACGCGATCTATCGACAGTCATCGGTACGGCTCGCTCCTCGTCCCATGACGCCCAGCCCCCGGATGGTCTCGACACCCTACTTCGTCGAGCATAATCGCATCATCGAGCAACAGAGAAGCGGCGAGCTCGGCGAGCTCATCTCCGGTCACAAGAAGGATCTGATACTGACGAAGCGGCTCTTGACGCGAAAGGGCAGGGTAGCCATCTATGGTTGGCACGAGAAGGCGGGTCATCCCATCCAGCCGCTGAGCACATTCCATGGCGCGCGCTACGCGGACTATAGCCACGGGGTGCGGCTCGTGAGCACGACCGTCATGCTCGACGGCTCACCGCGATCGGTTTACGACATACTGCGTGATTCGTCCGTGGCCAGAGTGCTCACGTACGAGGGAGCCATTCGGGATGCCGCCCGCCTAATGCGGGTGGAGGCCACGCCGGTAAAGACACCGACCGATTGATTTCGATTTCCTTCACTCTGCTGCGAGCGTCTTGCAGCAGCGAAATCCCAGGTGATAATTGTGGTGGCTCTTGGGGTCCATCACGCGGCTCCCGTGCCAGAAGGGAGCGCGCCAGCGACAGGCATCCTCGTGTGCTTTGTACTGATCGAATATGAACCAGCTCCCCTTCATTTCCGTGTAGCCTAGCTCGCGACTTCCACGACTCGCCATCTGACTTTCGTCGATCGGCAAGTTCATGTGTTCCGCCGCGTTTCCGTGAAGGTCATAGACCATGAGCGGACTTCGGCATTCGGGATAGGCGCCCGTCGGAAACGTGTTGGAGCCGCAGTTGGCCCAACCTCCTCCCTCGCAGCCGGAGGTCTTGGAGCTCGTCGCGGCACAGACGCCGGTTCGGTACGAGGGTCCATACGACCAGACCTTGTTTCCGTCATGAACCCGGTTATGGGCGCTCCGCATCGCGCGAATGGCTGCAGCCGGGTCGACACCTTTTGCGAGCTCGAAGCGGTAATCGGGCGCATCGAGACTTCCGGCGCAGGCGCCCTCCCACTCGTGGGCATCGCACAGCCGCTTGCCCATGGACTCACAGATGAGAGCGGCCTCTCGGGCGCGAACCCAGACGACGGGATACTCACAGGGAATATCGGGGAACTCGAACTGATCGATGCAGGCGCGTGCGTCCTCGGGGGATTGCGTCGCGGGATCGTATAGGGGAGCCATGTACTTGCCGCCGCATATCCGCTCGAGCTCGGAATCTTCGTAATGAGTTTGGGCTTGCTCCAAACGGGCTCGGCACTGGTCGGGGCTCATCGGATGAACGGCGACGGCGGGATTGCCCTGGCCGATGAACGGGGAGCCGTCGAAGATCTCTCGCAGCGCCGTCGACTGTTCCGGGGACAGAGCGTGCACCTGTCGAATCCGTTCGAGCAGCCGCTCGTTCTGCTCTCGGTGTGAGGGCGCTTGTGACGCGGGGAGCGTTACCGCGGTCGAGACGAGCGTTAGGCCCAGGAAGTTACGGGGCGAAATCATCGGCGTCGGCCCTCCGGAGGATGTAGAAGAAATCTCGGTTATCCGCAAAACCCAGGAAGCGCGGCAGGATCTGATCGCCGACTGATTTATCCAGCACTTCCATACCTTTCACGAGGTGTTCTACGTCGAAGCTCTTCTCGCTCGCGCCATAAAGAGCCATGTAAGTGTGCTCGAGCGCGTTCATGTCGAGAAGCATCGCGTAGCGGCATCCGTAGGCTTCGAAGACCCGCGCCATCGCCGACGGTGTCGCCGAAGAAAAATAGGCATAGATCAAGAAGCGGCGGTTGTCGAGCTCCTGGATTGCGGTACCCGCCCGGACGGTGCGAAACTTTCGATCCTGCGATCCGGACCAGTTCCCCGCCGCCCACCGCGAGACCTGGCGTCCTGGAACCGGACCGCCGGTCGCGGGGTCGGTCTCGATGATCGGCA
>DASPGQ010000634.1 GCA_035620555.1 Vicinamibacteria bacterium | reverse complement strand
TCGAGGCTCACACGGCGGCGCTTCTCGAGCCTTACGTCGGATCGTCGGACGCGGGACAGCTCGAGATCCCCCGGGAACGGCTGAAGCCTCTCGTCGCGCGGCTCGATCGCGAGGGCTTCCAGGTCCATTTTCACGCGATCGGAGACCGGGCCATCCGAGAGTCGCTCGATGCCCTGGAGGAAGCTCGTCGACAGAACGGGATTCGCGACTCACGCCACCATATCGCTCACATCGAGCTGTTCCATCCCGACGACATCCCCCGATTCCACGAGCTCGGAGTCGGGGCCAACTTTCAACCGCTCTGGGCTTACGCCGACACATACATCACCGACCTGACCGAGCCTTTCCTTGGACCCGAGCGCTCACGATGGCTGTACCCGATCAAGACCGTCGTCGACTCGGGGGCGGTCGTCGCTGCGGGCAGTGACTGGTCGGTCTCCTCGATGAATCCACTCGACGCCATCCAGGTCGCTCTGAATCGGAAGGCGCTTTCGGGAAAAGGCGAAAGCTGGATACCCGAGGAGCGCGTCGATCTTCCGACGATGCTTCGGGCCTATACGGAAGCCGGCGCGTATTTGCACCACCACGAAGACAGGACGGGTTCCATCGAGGTCGGCAAGGCCGCGGATTTCATCATTCTCGAGAAGAACCTCTTCGACGTGCCGGAGTCCGAGATCGCTGTCGTCAAGGTCCTGTCGACGTTTCTCGGCGGAAAGGAGGTCTATCGCGACGAGCGCTTCTGAAACGTCCATTCGCCGGCGAGAATCCCCGAGGTAGACCCTTGCTCATTTACCGCCCGCCGGCGCTTCCGCGTTGCTCTAGGAGCCCGAGAATACCTGGCGTCAGCATCTGTTCCGCGGTGGTGTCGTTAGCGGGAAGCGCCGCGGCGATACGGAACGAACGGTAACCCGATACGCCTCCCACGAGTGCCGCGGCAATATCGAGCAGGTCCTCGTCGGAGCAGGAATCGATCGCGCCGGTCCGCAATGCCTGCCCCACGCGGCGGAGGTAGTGGGCAAATACGTCGCGGAGCTTCTCGACCCGTGTATTCTGAAGGAGCAGCAAACCGCGAGCCTGGTGAAAGAGCAGAGCGTACTGGGGGTGGTCGCCGAGAAAGGTGTCATGCAGGCGAACGAGATGGGCAACGCGTCGGGCAACACTTTCGTCGGAGTCGAGCTGCGAGAGGTAGCCGCGCTCGAACGTGTCGACGCCTCGAGCCACGAGGTCGGCTATCAAAGCGTCCTTCGAAGCGAAGTAGTTGTAAAAGGCGCCCTTGCCCAGGTCGATGCGCTCGGTGATGTCCTCGACGCGCGTCCCCGAGACCCCGCCCTCGGCAAAAAGCGCCATCGCCGCCTCCAGCAGAGCGGTGCGCGTCTGTTGCTTCTTCCGCTCGCGTCGACTCTCCATAGAATCCTCGTCGCTGGTCTTATACGACTCTACATATCATGGAAATCGTCCATCCGTCTAACACGGAGTCGCACATGCAGATTATTGACTTGACTCACTCAATCAAGTATGGTGAGCCTCAGTCGTAAACGGCCAAGAGTCGTAAAAGGACAAAAGAGGAAATAGCTCGTGGGTGAACTCCTTCGAGCGAATCGGTATGCCTGAACGGAGAGACGAGAGGTCTGTTAGCCATGCGCCGGCAAACTGAATCGACTGGAGCTCCGGTAGCACCGAAAAGCAGCGATGAGCGATCCATCCAGGAGGTCGCTACCGTGCGGCTGCCTCCCGATGCTCGACGACGCGTCCGGGTCGAGCGGATAACGCCGGAGATCGATGCGGGGCGCTGGCCGGCAAAGAGAATTCTCGGTGACCCATTTCGAGTGGAAGTCGATTTGGTTTGCGACGGTCACGAATCGGTTGCGGGTGTCCTGCTGTACCGACCCACGGGGACCATGGCGTGGGAAGAAATCCCTCTCGAGCCTCTGGTCAACGATCGCTGGCAGGGGACCTTCGAGCTGTCCCGACTCGGATGGTGGCAATACACCGTCGAAGCATGGACTGATGAGTTCGCAACCTGGCGAAAGCTGCTCGCGAAGAAGCTCGAAGCCCGCCAGGATGTTTCCATCGAGCTTCAGGTGGGCTCGGAAATCGTCGCCCAGGCCGCTCGGAGAGCCGACGCACGAGCCCGACCGGAGCTCGAGAGGATCGCGCGCACCCTGCGGTCCAAGCGGGCCGCCAGAGATACCAGAGTCGATGCCGCCACGGACGAGCACCTGCGTGAGCTCATGGCCGCATATCCCGATCGGTCTCGATCCACACGGTACGACGTCGTCCTCGAGGTGCGCGTCGACCGCCCCAAGGCGCGCTTCAGCGCCTGGTACGAGCTCTTTCCCCGATCGACGGCAGGGAGCGGCAAGCATGGGACGTTTCGAGACGTCGAGTCGATGCTACCGTATGTCGCATCGATGGGCTTCGACGTCGTCTACTTCCCTCCCATTCACCCGATCGGGACCAGCCACCGCAAGGGCCGGAACAACGCGCTCGTCGCCGAGGAGGAAGACCCCGGTAGCCCGTGGGCCATCGGAAACGCGACGGGAGGCCACAAGGCGGTCCACCCCGCCCTCGGGACGCTCGCCGATTTTCGCCGGCTCGTTGCAAAAGCGAAGGAACATGGCCTCGAAGTAGCGCTCGATGCGGCGTTTCAGACGTCACCCGATCACCCGTACGTGACCGCGCACCCAGAATGGTTCAAGAAACGACCGGACGGAACCATTCAATATGCCGAGAATCCGCCCAAGAAATACGAGGACATCTATCCTTTCGATTTCGATTCCGAAGATTGGCGTGGGCTCTGGCGCGAGCTTCACAGCATCTTCCTGTTCTGGGCCGAGCAAGGCGTTCGTCTCTTCCGTGTCGACAACCCCCACACGAAGCCTTTGAGGTTCTGGGAGTGGTGCATCCGGGACATCCAGACCCGACATCCCGACGTCGTGTTTCTCGCCGAGGCTTTTACCCGTCCCAAGCTGATGTACTCTCTCGCCAAGGCGGGTTTCTCCCAGTCCTACACCTATTTCACCTGGCGCAATACCAGCTGGGAGCTCACCGAGTATCTTCGGGAGCTTACTCAGACGGAGGTCGGCGAGTTCTTTCGTCCCAATCTCTGGCCGAACACGCCCGACATTCTCCCGGAGCATCTTCAGTTTGGAGGACGGGCGGCTTTCATAGCGCGGCTCGTCCTCGCCGCCACGTTGTCGAGCAGCTACGGCATCTACGGGCCAGCCTTCGAGCTGATGGAGCACGTGGCTCGCCCAGGCTCGGAAGAATACCTGGACAACGAAAAGTACGAGATCAAGAGGTGGAATCTCGACGATCCGAACTCTCTCCGCCCCATCATCACCCGGGTGAATCGCGCCCGCCGAGAGTGTGCCGCACTCCAGGGCAACATCAATCTCCGCTTTCACAAAACCGACAACGATCAACTGCTTTGCTTCAGCAAACAGACACTCGACGGGCAAGACCGCGTCATCGTCGTCGTCAATCTCGACTTCCATCACCGGCAGTCCGGGTGGGTGGAGCTGGACCTGGATGCCCTTGGCATTGATTGGCAGGAGACCTTCCAGCTCCATGACCTGATAGCGGAAGCCCGGTACCTGTGGCGCGGCGCGCGCAACTACGTCGAGCTCGATCCACAGCTGGTGCCGGCTCACGTTTTTCGAGTTCGACGGTTCGTACAACGCGAACAGGACTTCGACTATTACGCATGACGCGACGTCGCCATCACCCCGGGCTGAGCGCTGACCCTCTCTGGTACAAGGACGCCATCATCTACGAGGTTCACGTCCGCGCGTTTCGCGATTCGAACGCCGACGGAATCGGGGACTTCAACGGGTTGATCCGCCAGCTCGACTATCTGGAGGAGCTCGGCGTGACCGCGATATGGCTGCTGCCCTTCTACCCCTCCCCCCTGAAGGACGACGGCTACGATATCGCGGACTACACCGACGTTAACCCTTCCTACGGCACGCTCGCGGATTTCAGGAGATTCCTACGAGAGGCGCACCGCCGCGGACTTCGCGTCATAACCGAGCTCGTCATCAACCATACTTCGAGCGAGCATCCCTGGTTTCAGCGCGCCCGCGAAGCTCCTCCCGGGAGTCGCTACCGAGACTTCTACGTTTGGAGCGACACCCCGGAGCGCTATCCCGAGGCCCGGATCATTTTCAAGGACTTCGAGACCTCGAACTGGACGTGGGACTCGGTCGCCAAAGCCTACTACTGGCATCGATTCTACTCGCATCAACCCGACTTGAATTTCGACAACCCCGAAGTTCAGGAAGAGGTCTTCAAGGTCCTCGATTTCTGGATGTCGATGGGTGTCGATGGCATGAGGCTCGATGCCGTGCCCTATCTCTTCGAGCGCGAAGGGACGAACTGCGAGAACCTCCCGCAGACCCATGCCTTCCTGAAGAAGCTTCGCTCCTACATCGATAGTCGGCATCGGGGCCGTATGCTCCTCGCCGAGGCGAACCAGTGGCCCGAGGATGCCGCCTCCTACTTCGGCGACGGCGACGAGTGCCATATGAACTTCCACTTTCCCCTGATGCCGAGGATGTTCATGGCCCTGCATCTCGAGGATCGATTCCCTATCATCGACATCCTCGAACAAACGCCCGAAGTCCATTCGACCTGTCAGTGGGCGACCTTTCTGCGCAACCACGACGAGCTCACCCTGGAGATGGTGACCGACGAGGACCGGGACTACATGTGGCGAGTCTATGCCGAGGACACACAAGCCCGGATCAACCTCGGCATTAGACGGCGGCTCGCCCCTCTCCTCGGCACCCGGCGCAAGATCGAGCTCTTGAACGCGCTTCTGTTCTCTCTCCCCGGCACCCCGGTTCTCTATTACGGGGACGAGATCGGCATGGGTGACAATATCTACGTTGGTGACCGGGATGGAGTTCGGACACCGATGCAGTGGAGTCCCGATCGCAACGCCGGCTTCTCCCGCGCCAATCCTCAGAAGCTCTTTCTCCCCATCATCGTCGATCCCGAGTACCACTACGAGGCCCGTAACGTCGAGACCCAGCATGCGAATCCATCCTCTTTCCTCTGGTGGATGAGGCGCCTGATCGCCCAGCGAACGCGGCACAAGGCGTTCGGACGAGGTGAGCTCCGGATCCTGCATCCGGAGAACAAGAAGGTCCTTGCCTTCGTTCGCTCCTTCGAGGAAGAGCGCATACTCGTCGTGGCGAACCTTTCCCGCTACAGCCAGCACGTGGAGCTGGCCCTGCAGGACTACGCCGGGCTGGTGCCGGAGGAGCTCTTCGGCCGCGTTGCTTTTCCGCCGATCAGGGAACAGCCTTATTTTCTCTCGCTGAGCCCTCATACCTTCTTCTGGTTCGAGCTCACGGCGCCATCGGCCGACGCGGGCGGAGCGATCGAGATTCCCGAGCTTGGCAAGGTCGACCAGGCTGGGCAATTGCTTACCGCTTCGCTTCGGGAACGAATCGAAGAGGTGCTTCCGCTTTACCTCCGTCGACAGCGATGGTTTCGCTCGAAGACCCGGCGAATCCAGATGGCCCGGATCGTCGAGGAAATGAACGGCTCCTCGAATTGGGTCGCTCTCCTCGTCATGGTGCATTTCTACGAAGGGCAGGACGAGCTCTACTTCATCCCCCTGGCCTGGTCCGAGGGCGACGCCGCGCAAGAGATTCTCACGAACAATGCTCGAAGCGCGGTCGCCGTGGCGACATTGTCGAGCGGGAACGATGACGAAATCGTCCATATCGTGCTCCACGATGCCGCTTTGTCGGAGCGCTTTTCCAAAGAACTGTTGCATCTGCTCGCATCGAAGCGAGTCCTTCGCGCGAAGCAGGGTCGATTTCTCGCCTGGGCCCGCAATTTGGAAGACAGCGATGACGATTCGCCCGGCCCACCGCGTGCTCAAACCGGAGAGCAGACGAACACCAGCATCGTGTTCGGCGATCGCTATATCCTCAAACTGCAGCGCGTTGTCGAGGCGGGGGTCAACTGTGACCCCGAGATCGTCCGGTTTCTCAACGAACGCACAGCTTTCAAACACGTTCCCGAGCTCCTGGCCACGCTCGATTATCAAACGGCAGGGCGAGAGCCTGCGAGCGTCGCCGTGCTTCAACGGTACGTCCCCAACCGGGGGGATGCGTGGCAGTTCACCCTGGAGACGCTCGATCGTTACTACGAGCACGTCTTGGCGCATCCGGCTCACGCTCGCCCCCCCTCGAGCTCCGGCCCTCTCTTGAAGCAGGCCGCCGAGGAGCCTTCCGAGCTTCTGGGGGAGGCCCTCGGCCATTACGTGCCCGTCGTCAGGCTCCTGGGCCAGCGGACCGCCGAGCTTCACGGGGCACTGGCCTCGGAACGGCGTCACCCGGCCTTCGCTCCGGAGCCTTTTTCAGAGCTCCACCAGCGATCCCTCTATCAGGCGGCTCGTCCGCGTCTCGCAGAAGCGCTCGACCTGCTGCGACGATGGCTTCCGCGACTCCCCGAGGCCGAGCGCGCCCGAGCGCGGACCATCACCGAGCGGGAGAGCCTCATCTACAAGCGACTGCGCCGTATCACCGCCCGAAAGATCGAGGCGCTCCGGATCCGGTGCCATGGCGATTATCATCTTGGCCAGATTCTCTACACCGGAAGGGACTTCGTCATCATCGACTTCGAGGGAGAGCCCGCCCGGCCCATCAGCGAGCGGCGATTCAAGCGATGTCCGCTTCGCGACGTCGCTGGGATGCTGCGTTCCTTCCACTACGCGGCAACCGCGGCGCTGAAGCGCCGAAAGGAGCCAGCGGGCAAGATCGAGACGCTCGAGCCTTGGGCTCGCGGGTGGGTGCACTGGGTGAGCGCTTATTACCTGCGGGCCTACCTCGAGTCCCCCGCAGCCGAGCCGTTCCTTCCCCGAAGCCGCGAAGACGTCGAGGATCTGCTGCAGTTCTATCTGCTCGAAAAATGCTTCTACGAGCTCCGATACGAGCTGAATCATCGTCCCGAGTGGGTCTCGATACCCCTTCTGGGGCTCGCCGACCTTCTCGACGAAGAGGAGGCCGCACGGTGAATGGCCGCGAGGCGCTCGATCGGCTTGCCGCTCTGTACGACATCGAGACCTCTTACGAGGACGTACGCCGCGAGAGGAAGAGCGCGTCAGAGACCGCAATTCTGAAGATGCTGGAACATCTGGGAGCTCCGGTTCGATCAAAAGCCGACGTTGCGGATGCCCTCGCCATGAGAGAGCTCGATATCTGGAGCGGGCACACCGACCCCGTTCAGGTAGTCGCCGAGAACGCCCAACCAGCGCTCAAGCTCCGCGTCGAAGAGGGTGACTCGCGAGAGAGGTTCGCCGCGCGGATCGAGCTCGACAACGACGGGGTGTTCTGCACCGAGGGGGTCCTCTCCGACCTGCCGCCGATAGCTTCGCACGACGGATTGGGGAAGCGATTCACCCAAAGAGAGCTGAGGTTCGATGACCCCCTGCCTCGCGGATATCACCGGGCGACCGTCGAGATCGGCGGCCGCTCGAGCGAGACGCTGCTTCTCTGCCCCCCGTCGAAGGCATGGGCCCCGACGACGCACGCTGCCTGGGGCGTTTTCGCTCCCGTTTACGCGCTGCACAGCGAGCGCAGCCTCGGAGCCGGCGATTTTCGCGATCTGGAGATGCTGGTCGATTGGGTTGGAGCATCGGGGGCAAGCCTAATCGGCACCTTGCCGCTACTGCCGACCTTTCTCGAACAGCCGTTCGAGCCGAGTCCCTACGCACCTGTCAGCCGCCTCTTCTGGAGCGAGTTCTACCTGGATATCGAGCGCCTCCCCGACCTCGCGGTCTGCGAGCCCGCCAGGAAGCTGCTCCATTCATCGACCTTCTCGCGGGCGGCGAAAGAGCTGCGGAGCGGGCGACTCGTGGACTACCGGCGACAGATGGCCCTGAAACGACGCGTCCTCGAGGAGCTGGTGAAGAGCTTCTTCACCGAAACACGTCCTGACCGTCAGGAGTTCGAAGCCTTCATCAAGTCCGTCCCTCGCTTGAGAGACTACGCCGAGTTCCGTGCCGTCGGGGAGCTTCGTGGCCAGCCGTGGACCGCCTGGCCCGAAAGACTCCGAGAAGGAACGCTCGAGCGCACCGATTATCAGGAGTCGGACGTTCGCTACCACCTCTACGTCCAGTGGCGCTCCTCCCAGCAAATGAGCCGACTGGGAGACAAGGCGCGGACGCTGGGCCTTGGCCTCTATCTCGACCTGCCGCTCGGGGTCCACGACCAAGGGTACGACGTCTGGCGTGAGCGCCGCGCGTTTCTGCGAGGATGCGCGCTCGGCGCCCCGCCCGACGCCGTGTTCACCCACGGACAGGATTGGGGCATCACGCCCCTCCATCCGGTCGGGTTGAGGCATGACGGCTATCGATACTTCGTGGATTGCCTTCGACATCACATGTCCTGTTCCGGGGTGCTGCGGGTCGATCACGTGATGGGCCTCCACCGGGTGTACTGCATCCCGGCGGGAATGCCCCCGAGCGACGGGGTGTTCCTCCGCTATCGCCCCGAGGAAATCTACGCCATCGTCGCGCTCGAATCCGTCCGCAACCAGACGGCCGTAGTCGGCGAAGACCTCGGAACCGTACCCAACGAAGTCAGGGACTGCATGGAACGCGCCGGCCTCTACCGCATGCACGTCCTGCAGTACGAGCTCGAAAGCGAGCCGAAGGATCCGTTCGTGGATGTTCCCGACGAGGTCGTAGCGAGTATCAACACCCACGACATGCCGCCGTTCGCGGCGTGGTGGAAGGGATCGGAGCTGGAGGATCGCGTCGCGAGACGACTCGCCGCCCCTTCCGAGCGAGAGCGCTTACTCGCCGAGCGCCAGGCGGCGCGGGCGGTGTTGATCGAACGACTCGTGGCCAGCGGTCGACTCGCCCCTGACCGATCCGATACCTTCGACATCCTCGCTGCGCTCCTCGAAGCCTACGCTTCGAGCCCGGCAGCCATCTTGCTGGTTACCCTGGAGGACCTCTGGCTCGAGGAAGAATCGCAGAACGTTCCCGGGACCGCGCAGGAGAGACCCAACTGGCGACGGAAGATGAGGTATCCGATCGAGGCGTTGCCGACGTTACCTGACGTGGGCGCGCTTCTCCACCGAATCGACCGAGAGAGGAGAAGAGTCTCATGACCAAACCGAGTCGCCCCCCCCGATCGACTCCCAATCGATCGCAAGAGGTCTCGGAGCTTACGGACGTCGAGCAGCCGCTGTGGTCCCTTCTTACCGACCTCGATATCCACCTCTTCAACGAGGGTACGCATTGTCGCCTCTATGACAAGCTGGGAGCTCACCCGCACACCGTAGACAAAGCTCGTGGCACTTACTTCGCCGTCTGGGCGCCCAACGCGGCCGCTGTCTCGGTGATCGGAGAGTTCAACGGATGGGACCGAGAGCGGACCCCGCTCGCTGAGCGTGGCTCTTCCGGGATCTGGGAGGGCTTCGTGCCAGGTGCGGTCGTGGGGCAGCTCTACAAGTACCACATCCGCTCGCGACACCGGGGCTACGTGGTCGACAAGGCCGATCCCTTCGGCTTCGCCCAGGAGATTCCGCCCAGGTCGGCTTCTGCGATTACCGATCTGTCCTATCGGTGGCAGGATGAGGAATGGATGAGCCGGAGGGGTGAGGCCAACAAGCTCGGCGCCCCCACTTCGATCTACGAGGTCCACCTCGGCTCCTGGATGAGAGTCCCTGATGAAGGGCACCGCTCCCTCGGCTACCGGGAGCTGGCGCCGAAACTGATCGACTACGTCACCAAGATGGGATTCACCCATGTGGAGCTTCTTCCGGTGATGGAGCATCCGTTCTTCGGCTCCTGGGGCTACCAGGTCACCGCCTACTTCGCGCCATCGAGCCGATTTGGGACGCCTCACGAACTCATGTTCCTTCTGGATGCGCTCCATCGAGCAGGTATCGGCGTCATCCTCGATTGGGTTCCGGCGCATTTTCCCAAGGACGAGTTCGGGCTCGGTTACTTCGATGGCACCCACCTCTACGAGCACGCCGACCCCAGGCAAGGCATCCATCCCGACTGGGACAGCTTCATCTTCAACTACAGCCGTAACGAGGTGCAGAGCTTCCTTCTCTCGAGCGCGATGTTCTGGCTCGATCGATACCACGCGGATGGGCTGCGCGTGGACGGTGTGGCATCCATGCTCTACCTGGACTACTCACGCAAGGAGGGAGAGTGGATCCCGAACGAGTACGGAGGTCGTGAGAACCTGGGTGCGGTTCGCCTGCTGCGCCGTTTCAACGAGACTGTCTACGAGGAGCATCCCGACGTGCAGACGATCGCCGAGGAGTCGACGGCCTGGCCGATGGTCTCCCGCCCCACCTACCTCGGCGGCCTGGGATTCGGTTTGAAGTGGGATATGGGCTGGATGCACGACACGCTCCGCTACATGAGCAAGGCACCTGTTCATCGCAAGTACCACCATCAAGACCTCACCTTCCGGTCTCTGTATGCGTTTCAAGAGAACTTCGTCCTTCCGCTTTCGCACGACGAGGTCGTGCACGGAAAGGGATCGTTGCTAGGAAAAATGCCCGGTGACGAGTGGCAGAAGTTCGCGAACCTGAGGCTCCTGTTCGCGTACATGTACGCACTTCCGGGAAAGAAGCTTCTCTTCATGGGTGGCGAGATTGCCCAGTGGGGCGAATGGCAGCATGACGGCAGCGTCGAGTGGCACCTGCTCCGATACGATCGCCATCGGGGAATCCAGGATCTGGTTTCCCAGCTGAATCGCCTTTATCGTACCGAGCCCGCGCTTCACGAGCTCGACTGCGACAGCCGCGGTTTTCGGTGGATTGACGCGAACGATGCCGAGCAGAGCGTGCTCGCCTTCTCACGTCACGGCGCGGAGGACCGGGGGGCGGTCGCGGTGGTCTGTAATTTCACGCCGGTTCCCCGAGACAATTTCCGCATCGGCGTGGACCACCTCGGCGGCTGGAAAGAGCTCGTCAATACCGACGCCAAGGAGTACGGCGGCAGTGGTCACGGAAACTTCGGGAGAGTGGAAGCCTCACCAGTTCCGTGGCATGGTCGCCGATTCTCACTCAATCTCGTGCTGCCGCCTCTCGGAGTGCTCTACCTCAAAGCGGACGAGGTCGAATGAGTCGACGGCGGCTGGGAGCGACGCCGGTCGACGGAGAGCGGTGCCATTTCTCGGTATGGGCGCCGGAACAGGCTCGTGTCGAGCTATTCGTCGAGGGCGAGTCGCACCCTCGCGCGCTCGAGCGCGATGATCTCGGCTACCACCAAGCGGTATTCGAACGGGTGCCTGCCGGCACCCGTTACTTATACCGGCTAGCGGACGGAAAGGATAGGCCCGATCCCGCGTCTCGCTTCCAGCCTGAGGGCGTTCACGGCGCCTCCGAGGTCCTCGACCTCGGCTTCGAGTGGACCGACCGTGGCTGGGTGGGTTACCCAACGTCGAGCTGTGTGCTCTATGAGCTTCACGTGGGAACCTTCACCACCGACGGAACCTTCGACGCAGTCGTCGGTCATCTCGACCGGCTGCGGGAGCTCGGCATAACCGTCGTCGAGATCATGCCGGTCGCGCAGTTTCCCGGATCGCGAAACTGGGGCTACGACGGCGTCTTCCCCTTCGCGGTGCAAGCCTCTTATGGTGGCCCGCGAGGCCTGCAGCGCCTGGTCGATGCCTGCCACCGGCGGGGATTGGCGGTCGTTCTGGACGTGGTCTACAACCATCTCGGCCCCGAGGGTAACATCCTCGGAGATTACGGGCCTTACTTCACCGACGTTTACCGGACTCCGTGGGGGGCGGCCATCAACTTCGACGGACCCGAGAGCGAAGGGGTTCGCCGCTATTTCATCGAGAATGCGCTCCAGTGGATCGGCGAATTCCACATCGACGGGCTCCGTCTCGACGCCGTCCATGCGATTCTGGACCGATCGGCGAAGCCGTTTCTCGAGGAGCTCGCCGCCGAGGTGCACGCGCTCGGCGAGCGTGTCGGGCGCAGGGTAGCCGTCATCGCCGAGAGCGATCTCAACGACCCGCGGCTCGTTCGCAGCACGGCTCTCGGCGGCTTTGGTCTCGATAGCATGTGGTGCGACGACCTGCACCACGCGACGCATGTCCTCCTCACCGGAGAAACGAACGGATACTACGAGGACTTCGGTAAGGTGGAACATCTCGCCCGCGCCTGGGAGCGGGGGATGACGTACGCCGGCGAGTACTCTCGTTACCGAAAGCGCCGACACGGGCGGCCGGTGACCGACCTCGAGCGGCAACACATCGTCGTCTCGGTACAAAACCACGATCAAATCGGGAACCGGATGTTTGGCGAGCGCCTCGGCGCCATCGTCGACTTCGAGAGCGAGAAGCTCGCAGCGGGCGTCTTGCTTATGTCTCCCTTCGTCCCGCTGATATTCATGGGCCAGGAGTACGGCGAGACGGCGCCGTTCCAGTACTTCGTCAGCCACGGTGATCCCGAGCTCAGGAAGGCGGTGCGCGAGGGCCGCCGCGACGAGTTTCGAAGCTTCGATTGGAAGGGCGAGGTCCCCGACCCTCAGAGCGAAGAAGCGTTCCGACGCTCGGTGCTGAATCACGAGCTGCGCGTCCAGGGACGCCACGCCCTAGTGCACGAGCTGTATCGAGAGCTTCTGGGGCTCAGGTGGAGGCTCCTTGCCATCGGCATGGACGACACCATCTGTTTCGAGGCTCGAAACGCCTTGCTGACCCTCCGGGACCGCCGCGCCTGGATGATGTTCCACTTCGGCCAAGAACCCATTCCGCTAATGGTTCCTCTGCCGGAAGGCAGGTGGGTCAAGGCGTTCGATTCGGCCGAGGCGAAATGGCAGGGACCCGGGAGCGACCTCCCCGAAACGCTCGATTCGGAGGGTGAGGCCGAGCTCTCACTGCCGGCGCGTTCGTTTGCGGTCTATTGTAGGGAGAAGCTACCAGACCAGGGCGAAGCTTGAGGAGACCGGTCGTCGGGCGCATGGGATTGCCGGTACAAACCCTGGGAGACTAACAAGCTTATGAACGAAATCTGGCCGGGTGAGCCTTATCCCCTCGGAGCCACCTACGATGGCGCCGGGACCAACTTCGCCCTCTACTCCGAAGTCGCCGAGAAAGTGGAACTCTGCCTCTTCGACGAGGAGGGGGAGGAGACCCGCGTCGCGCTTCCGGAAGTCACGGCCTACATCTGGCACGGGTACGTACCCGATCTCGGTCCGGGACAGCGCTACGGGTTTCGGGTTCACGGGCCCCATGAGCCGAAGGCGGGCCATCGGTGCAACCCACACAAGCTTCTCGTCGATCCCTACGCCAAGGCGATCGACGGAAAGCTGGTGTGGAACGAGGCGCTATTCGGCTATCACTGGAGCGAGCCCGAAGGGCCCCGCAACGAGGTCGACAGCGCTCCCTTCGCCCCAAAGGCGGTCGTCATCAACCCGTACTTCGATTGGCGAGGCGACCAGCTGCTCAAGACACCCTGGCACGAGACGGTCATCTACGAGCTCCACGTCAAGGGATTCACCGCGCTTCATCCCGATCTCCCCCCCGAGCTCCGGGGCACCTATGCGGGACTCGCCCATCCGACGGTCATCGAGTACCTGACGAGCCTCGGCATCACCGCGGTCGAGCTCATGCCCATCCACGAGTTCATTCACGATCACGGGCTCATCGAGCGCAGGCTGAAGAATTACTGGGGTTACAACACGCTCGGATATTTCGCTCCCCACCAAGAGTACGCACGCGGCAGCTCGGGGCAGCAAGTGCAGGAGTTCAAACACCTGGTGCGCATGCTGCACGAGGCGAATATCGAGGTCATCCTCGACGTCGTCTACAACCACACCTGCGAGGGGAATCACCTCGGACCGACGCTTTCGTTTCGCGGTATCGACAACCGGGCGTACTACCGGCTGAAACCCAAAGAGCCCCGCTACTACATGGATTACACGGGCTGTGGCAACAGCCTGAACATGCGAACGCCCCATGTTCTTCAGCTCATTATGGACTCCCTTCGCTACTGGATCCTGGAGATGCACGTGGATGGATTTCGCTTCGACCTCGCCTCCACGCTTGCCCGCGAGCTCCATGTGGTCAATCGTCTATCCGCTTTCTTCGACCTGATCCAGCAGGATCCCGTGGTGAGCCAGGTCAAGCTCATCGCCGAGCCCTGGGACATCGGCGAAGGCGGCTACCAGGTTGGCAACTTTCCTCCATTGTGGTCCGAATGGAACGGCAAGTACCGGGACACCGTGCGGGACTTCTGGCGCGGAGAGCACCGAGCGTTGGGTGAGTTCGCCGGGCGGTTCACCGGAAGCTCCGATCTCTACGCATCCACCGGGCGACGGCCCTTCGCCAGCATCAACTTCGTCACCTGCCACGACGGATTCACGCTCCGGGACCTCGTCTCTTACAACGAGAAGCACAACGAAGCGAATGGCGAGAACAATCGCGACGGGGAGTCGCACAATCGTTCCTGGAACTGCGGGATTGAAGGAGAAACCGACGACCCCGAGGTCCTCGCCCTGCGCAAGCGACAACAGCGCAACCTCCTAGCCACCCTCTTCCTTTCCCAGGGCGTCGAGATGGTGCTCGCGGGCGACGAAGTCGGGCGAACCCAGCGCGGGAACAACAACGCGTACTGTCAGGACAACGAGATGTCGTGGATCGACTGGGGCACCGCCGACACCGAGCTCCTCGATTTCACGCGGTGGCTCATCGATTTCTGCAAGGACCACCCCGTGTTTGGGCGGCGTCGCTGGTTTCAGGGGCAGTCAATCCGCGGCACCGAGCACGAGGACATTGGCTGGTTCCGTCCCGACGGGGAGCGCATGAGCGAGGACGACTGGAACTCGGGTTTTGCCAAATCCCTCACGGTGTTTCTCAACGGAGAGGGGATCCCCAGCCGGGGCAGAAACGGCCAGCGGATCGTCGATGACACCTTTTGCCTTCTGTTCAACGCGCACCACGAGGCCATCTCCTTCACCATCTCTGCCCGGCTTCGCGGACCGTGGACGCTGGTTCTCGATACCAATGCCGCCGTGACACCCGAGCCCAGAAGTCTGGAGGCGGGCGACACCGTTGAGGTCCCGGGCCGGACGCTGATGGTGCTGAAACATGAGCGCTGATAGGAGGCTTCCCCGGGCGACGTACCGGCTGCAGCTCGGGCCCGAGCTCGGCTTCGACGACGTCGTGACCGTCATCCCCTACCTGAAACAGCTCGGCGTCAGCCATGTCTACCTCTCCCCTTACCTTCAGGCGGCACCGGGCAGCACCCATGGCTATGACGTGGTGGACCACGGTCGAGTCAACGAAGAGCTCGGCGGCGCTGCCGCTCATTCGAGGATGTGCGAGGCGCTCAGACACCACGACCTCGGGCAAGTCATCGACGTGGTTCCCAACCACATGTCGATCCGGAGCCCGAAGCACAACCCGTGGTGGTGGGATGTGCTCGAGAATGGGCCTTCGAGCCTGTACGCCCATTGCTTCGACGTCGACTGGAGCCATCCCGATGATCGGATGCGCAACCGGGTCCTCGTTCCCATATTGGGCGACCAATACGGTCGGGTTCTGGGAAACGGCGTGATTCGCCTGAAGCGTTCGGGCGCGGTGTTCACCTTTAGCGTTTACGACCACGTCCTTCCAGTAGCCCCCATCTCTCTGGCCGGACCACTAGGTCGGGCGGCGGTACGGTGCAAATCCGAAGATTTGAGCTTTGCTGCCGATGTCCTGCGCGCTCTTCCGGCCCCCACGGTAACCGATCGGGAGCTCCGAAGGCGCCGCCATCGCGACAAGGCCGCCATCATCCGTTTCCTCGCGCAACTCTTCGAGCAGAACCCCCAGGTGGCTCGCGCCGTCGACGAACAGCTCGACCAGGTCAACGGCAATGTGGACGAGCTCCACGATTCCCTGGAGCGCCAGAACTACCGCCTCGCCTACTGGAGGTCAGCGGCTCACGATCTCGACTACCGAAGGTTCTTCGACATCAACGAGCTGGTGGCGCTGAGGATGGAAGACCGAAGCGTCTTCGAAGCCACGCACCGGCTCGTCCTCGGCTGGACGAGAGAGGGAATCGTCAATGGGCTACGCATCGATCACCCCGACGGACTGCGTGATCCCGAGCAGTACCTCGAACGCCTGCGGCGATCGGCCCCGAGGGCCTGGATCGTCGTCGAGAAGATCCTCGAGCCCGGCGAAGTTCTGCCGCCGTCCTGGCCGGTCGACGGAACCACCGGCTACGATTTTCTCAACTGTCTGGGAGGACTCTTCGTCGACCCGGATGGCGAAGAGCCCCTGACGTCGCTCTACCGGGAGTTCGTCGGTGACGATCCGGGAGATTTCGACGACCTCATCCGTCGGAAGAAGCGTCTCGTCCTGACGGATCTACTCGCGAGCGACGTCATGCGCCTCACCCATCTCCTGGTCCGGGTCTGCGAGACCCATCTCGATCAGCGAGATTACACCAGAGCCGAGCTACGGCAGGCGATCGAAGAAGTCCTGATCTGGCTTCCCGTCTACCGCACTTATGTCCGTCCCGATCGCGAGCCGACCGAATGGGACCGCGAGATCCTCTCCACTACGATCAGGCTGGCTAGGGAGGCTTGCCTCGATCTGGACGAACGGCTCTTCGACTTTCTGCTCGAGCTTCTCGTGGGCCGGCACTCGGGGGCAGCCGAGCTGGAGTGGGTGTACCGGCTCCAACAGCTCTCGGGGCCGGCAATGGCGAAGGGGCTCGAGGACACCGCCCTCTACTGCTTTCATCGCCTCGTCTGTCTGAACGAAGTTGGAGGGCACCCCGGCCGTTTCGGAACCACCATCCATCAGTTCCACGATCACTGCGCCCGGATACAAGAGCAGTGGCCCGCCACCATGACGGCGACGTCGACTCACGATACCAAACGAAGCGAAGACGTGAGGACAAGGATTGCTTTGTTATCGGAAATTCCGGAGCGCTGGCGCGAAGTGGTGGGACGCTGGGCAGAGCACAATCGATGCCATCGCGAAGGCGACGGCTGGCCCGATCGGGCGATGGAATACCTCGTGTACCAGACGCTCGTCGGCGCCTGGCCGATCGGTGAGGAGCGCCTCGTCGGCTACCTGAACAAGGCGGCGCGTGAAGCGAAGATCCACACGTCCTGGACGCGCCCTCACGCGGCCTACGAAGAAGCTCTCTCCGCGTTCGCTTCCCGTTTGGTCAATGACTCCGCTTTCGCCGAGGATGTCGAAGCCTTCGTGACACCCCTGAAGAGACCCGCCCGGGCTCATTCGCTCGCCCAAGCTCTCATCAAGCTCTGTGCGCCCGGCGTACCCGACATTTACCAGGGCAACGAGCTCTGGGAGCATAGTCTGACCGATCCGGACAATCGCCGGTCCGTCGACTTCGCGCGACGCCGAGAGCTGCTTCACGAGCTCGAATCCTTGTCGGTCAAGGCGATTCTGGCCCGCGAAGAGGAAGGGCTTCCCAAGCTCTGGGTGACCCATCGCGCCCTTAGACTTCGCGCGGCGCGGCGGGCAAGCTTCGGAGCGAAAGGAGTCTACCGCGCCCTCGACGCTTCGGGGAAGCACCGACACCGCGTGGTCGCGTTTGCACGAGGGGCCGACGTGATCGTCGTCGCACCGAGGCTTCTTCTCGGCCTCGGTGGCCACTGGGCGGACACCACTCTCGAGCTGCCGCGAGCGAGCTGGACGAACGTTCTATCGGGTCGGCAGGGTTTGTCGGGAACGATAGCGATGAGCGAGCTCTTTGCCGAGTTTCCCGTCGCGCTTCTAGAGCGCGAGGAGTAGACAGCATACTCCTGCTTGACGATATTCAGACCATGTGGCGCCATCCGCCGAGCGGTACGCGCGTCGTCCAAGACAGTCCCGTATCCTAAATACGCACGAACAGCGCCGTTTGCTCCAGGCCCTTTTCGAACGTCAGCGTCGTTTCGCATCCACCCGCGCGCCCCGTTAGGCCGATCACGAGATCGGGGAGATCGACATTCGTGTCGCGGCCGAGTCTCACGAGCTGGCTCACCACGTCGAAGTCCTCGAACTCGAGAATCGACATTTGCGACAAGAGCTCGAGCGCTTCGATCACCTCGGCGCGCGCGAAGTCGTATACGGCCGTCAGCACCCAGATGAGCTCCAAAACCGATGCCGTCGTTAGAAAATACCGCTCGGACGCATCCTCCGCTCTCTGGAAGAGGGCTTTCACCCGGCGTGCCTGCGCCTCGTCGTCACGGACCAAGAAACGCACGACGACGTTCGTGTCGAGCGCCTTCAAAGTCTTCCCTCTCGAAAGGCCTTTCTCAGCCCGTGCTTTATCTGGGAGGCGGAGTGCCGTTTCTGACCCTTCGACGAAAAAAAGCCGAACACCTCGGATACTTTCTTGGAAATCGGGTAGAGGCGAACGGAGCCGTCGGCTTCGATGTGAAAGACAACGCGGTCCCCGGCGCGCAAATGGAGGCGGTCCCGCACGCTCTTTGGGATCGTGAGCTGCCCCTTGCTCGTAATGGTGGCTATGGCCATCGTCCTTACTCTGGAATCTTTCCTTACCTTACTGTAAGCCAGGAGACGGCTCACGGCAAACCGGCTTCGGGGCAAGATTGAGCGTTCGGTCGTTCTAGCCAAGCTAGTGGCCGTTCCCATTTGATTCGTCTATGCCCGACGGTATTTGAGCGAGCTACCTGACGAAAACGTCCCCGCCGCGGACGAATGGACCAACTCTCTCAGATCGCCGCTATATGCGATGGTTCGTCCACCCTCATTTACTTCAAGATCCCCCCTCGGCGATTACGAGATCCTGGCTCCGATAGGGGTGGACGGCATGGGCGAGGTGTATCGGGCACGCGACAGCGGACTCGGCCGGGACGTAGCTATCAAAGTGCTCCCAGCCGTCGTTGCCGACCACGAGGAGCGCTCGCCCACTTCGAACGGGAAGCTCGACTTCTCGCGGCGATCAACCATCCCCGCATCGCGACGCTCTATGGCTTCAAGGAATCCGACGGGATTTGTTCTCGGTCACGAAGCTCGTCGAGGGCAAAACACAGGCCCAGCGGATTGGCAAGACGGCATCCCCTTCGCTGAAGCCTCTCTTTCAGCAGATGGCCGATTCTCTATTCCACGACGAAGGGTCGCGTGTAGCTGGACAAGTCCATTACGATCTCACCCAGGACCGTGTTGCTGTTCGGGTCAACCGCGTCGCACGGCGGCATACCAAACGGACGATACCGTGAGTTCAGTATGGCGGAGTTGTCAGCCCCCACGCCGGATCCCCGAATCACATAGGCGTCTTCGTTGATGGCCCCCGGCTTTCGGCCAATGCCATAGGTCGAACCGCGCAAACCATTGAGCGAGTTACTGCCGACGGGAGACGGTACGTACGCGTCGCCGGTACAGTCGTTACCCGTGTAGTACACTTCCGAGGTTTCGCCCAAGATCAAATCGGGCCTGATCTGAAGATGGAAATTTTCATCGTGAATCGGATTGTGAAACGCGACCTCGTTCTGGCCGCGAAATGCGAACGCGGAGAACCCGCCGACCACTGTACCCACGGAGTCTTTGACGACGAATTCCGGCGCGGTAAACGTACTCTGCGCCTTGAGGGGCTGCACGAAATGCCCGACTAGCGCTCCCGCAGCAAATCCTACGGCTACACCTAGAACGACTCTCGCTCGCATGGATCCTCCCACCGTTTAGTCCGAGACTGAGTATCTTCTCGGATTTCCTGGTTCTTTTTTGGAAATCGAGCGACATTCTAACATGATTCCTTTGTCAGGGGTTCTGTCGGTTCATCAACCAGTCGCGAAACGCCTTCAGCCGCGGAAGCGATTCGCGATCCTTCACTCGGCCGGTCGCCTCCTTGCTCCGGATGATGTCGTCGATATGGCAGACTCGCATTCCCTCGATCGTCAGCCCGCGGCGATCCGCTTCTTCGAAGGTCTCGATCCCATCGGGAGCGAAGACCAGGTCGAGATCGAATGGGCCCTGGCGTAATTGCACGAAGTCCTTGCCGTGCTCGATTTCCGCACCTTGTTCGCTGCTCAGGGAGAATCCGAGCTCTGCTAGCGCGGCGACCACGGCACGGCCGTTCTCCGGACTCTTTTCGAGGAAGAGATCCGCATCCTGCGTCGTATCGGGATATCCGAGCAGGATGGCGCCGGACTTTCCGATGAAGAGATAACGGACCCGATGACGGTGAAAAGCTGCGGCAATCTCCTTTGCCTGCCGGTACTCAAACCGTGCGGCCATACCCCAACCAGGATGGCAGATTCTCTTCGCACCAGCGCCGGTAAGCCTCCATCGTATCGAACGAACGGTACGGCGCGTCGTCCAGAACGGGCTTGTAGGTGTGGATGAAGGCGTAGCGCAAGCGTTGCTCGAGCGAACGACGAGCCGCAGCCTCGAAGTCGTCGATCCACTGCTTTTCGATATCTGGGCTCATCGCTCGAGCCTAGCAACACGGCTGACCACGTTCAAAGTTTTCGCGCTCACTCCGAGCCCCGGGTCGGGGATGCGCCCGCCTGGAAGGTGAGGGTACGGCCACCGACTTTGAGCTCGGGACCGTGAGGTCTCGCCAGCCGTCCCTCGGGGCCGAAGGCTTCCACGGCCGCCCCGAGCTCCTCGGCGCTGAGCTCCTTGCCAATCGTCCTCGGTTGATCTCGGTAAAAGCTGTCGACATGGACCGTTTGAGTGGGAAAAGCGAACTCGACCCCCACCTCCTCGGCCAGTCGCAAAATCTCGAGAAAGAAATTGTGCTTCTCCCGGAGCTCCGCACTCCAGTTGTCGACCTCGAGAAAACAATACACGAGCACTTCCAGAGAAAAATTCCCGAACCCGTTGAAGTGCACCTCGTAAAAGTCCTTGCGCATGTACCGGTTCGCGAGAATGATGGCGCGAATGCCCTCGACGAACGCGTGCATCTGCTCGGAGCTCGTACTGTAAGTAACCCCCAGAACCTGTTTGATCCGCCGGTAGCGTCTCATGCCCATATTGTCGATACCGGCATTGGCGATTTTTGCGTTGGGAACGCTGACGACCGAATTGTAGAACGTGCGTATGCGCGTGGATCGGAACCCGACCTCCTCCACCGTGCCTTCGACCTCTTCGGTAACGATCCAGTCGCCGATTTGAAACGGCTTGTCGACGAAGATCGTGATCGAGCCGAAGAAGTTCGCCAGCGTCTCCTGCGCCGCGAGAGCCACGGCGAGGCCTCCGATGCCGAGCCCGGCGAGAATCGAGGTGACCGAATAGCCGTAGTTCTGGATGACGGCAATCGCGCCGATGATGAACGCGAAGACCTTGAGCGTCTTGCGAAGCATCGGGACGAGCTGATCGTCGAGCTTCGTCTTCGTCTTTGCCGTCCACCGCGAAAGATACTCGCAGAAGAAGTCCACCAGATTGAACGACAACCAGATCAGTGATGCGGCAATCATCAGCTCCAAGACGAGCTTGATGACCATGTTGACGCGCACCGGAAGCTGCAAGTCGGCGTAGAACAGAAGGAACAGGAGCGTCATGACGAGAAAGCTGACCGGCTTCACCATCTGAACGACGAGCTTCTCGTCCCAGGGGGGCGGGGTTCTCACCACCAGCCATCCCGCCACCTTCTCGAGAACAAACTCAAGGGTCTTTCGAACCGTGAGTCCGATCAGTAACAGGAGGAACATCCCGGTGTATTGCCATAGCGAGATGCCGAGAAGCGTCGTTTGAAACGCTTCGGGAAGTCCTCCGATGAGCCATTGCGCCGCCTCGCTGAACGTTTCGTCGTAGAGCGCGGGAATCATCCTCAGAGTTTGGCGAGAGAACAACCATCGGTCAGAGACCTTCACGACCTCGACTTCGGGGAGCCTGGTGGGGAAGAGGGTGTAGGCCTCGGGGTAGTCGGGATCGTCTGGAATGTCTTCGATATAGACCAACAGGCCCCTGGCGTCGAGAACCGCCTTGAGCTTTCGCGCCAGCTCCCTTCTCTCCGGCGCGCCGAGGCTCGAGTCCAGGGTGAAGGCCTCTGACGCGATATCGAGATCGACTGCCGGCGGTACCTGCCATCTGAGGAAGTTATCGATGGCGCTACGCGGGGTCGCGAGCCGCTCATTCGTTTCCGCGGGTTGGGCAAGGCTGATGGAGGCCGAGCCTATTCCCACGACAGCGAGCCAAACGATGAGCTGGTTCTTCATTTCTCCTTCCCCTCTTTCAGGAAACGAGCGCATAGGCTCGATGAGTTACACGCCACTTCTCACTCGATGCATCCGGTGGAGATGGTAAGATTGTAATTCCGAACCGAGGAACGTCACCAGTCAATGGAAGCCATGGCAAAGCAGCTGACACCCAGACGTGTGGATACCGAGCTCAGCGAGCCGCGCGAGCGCAAGATCCACTGGCCCCAGCGGGTTGCGGTTTCGACCAAGGCCATGATCTCGACCGCGCACTACCGCGCCACCGAAGCGGGCGTCGAAGTCCTCGAAGCCGGGGGCAACGCTTTTGACGCCGCGGTCGCCGCTGCCTTCGCGCTCGGAGTCTGTGAGCCAGCAGCCTCCGGACTTGGCGGGCAGACGATGGTGCTTCTCCACGAGGCGGCATCCGGTCGAACGATCGCATTGGACGGATCGTCGAGGGCGCCGAACCGGGCCACGGTGGATCGTCTATCGGCCCCCGACCGCAAGGCAGGCCATAAGGCGACCACCGTTCCTAGCACCCCGGCGGTGCTCCGATACGTCCTCGAGCGCTTCGGCAAGCTCAAACTCGGCCGCATTCTGCAGCCAGCGATTCGCCTCGCCGAGGAAGGCTACGAAGTGACCGGGCTTCAGCGTGCGCTCGCCCGCCGGGAGCGACAGTCGCTTCGTGCCGGTACCGCGGCCGCGCTGTTCCTCCGTGACGGCAGAAAGACCTATCCTACGGGATCCATCTTCAAGCAACCCGTGCTCGCCGAAACGCTGAGGCGCATCGCCAAGAAAGGCGTGAAGGACTTCTATTCGGGTGAGATTGCCGCCCAGATCGAGCAGGATATGATCCGCAACGACGGTCTCATCCGCCGCGACGATCTCGCTCAGGTTCCTCGGCCGATCGAAAGACGTCCACTCACGACACGCTTTCAAGGCTACCGGGTGTTCACCTTCCCTCCGCCTGCGGCCGGACGCACGCTCATCCAGACGCTCAACGTCTACCAGGAGCTGCCGGAAATCTGGCAGGACCCCGACACCCCTCAGGGAGCGCTCGCGCTCGCCGAAGTCATCCGGCGGGCGTTCATCGACCGGCAGGATCGTCCCTTCGACCCCAACTTTTACCCCCAGATATCCGAAAAACGCATGTTGCGACGGGAGTACGCTCGGCTCGTGTCGACTCAGGTTCTCGAACGTTTCAAGAGCCACGGAGAGACGACCCATTTGTCGGTCATGGACGACGAGGGAAATGCGGTCGCGCTGACGCAATCCATCGAAAAGGTCTTCGGCTCGTGCGCGGCCGCTCCCGAGCTCGGCTTTCTCTACAACAATTACATGAGCGCGTTCGAGTACGAGAACTTCTCCCATCCGTACTACCTTCGCCCCAACGCGGTGCCATGGGCCAGCGTCGCACCGTCGATCGTGTTTCGAGGTAGACGTCCGTACCTCGTGATCGGATCGCCGGGAAGCGAGCGCATCACGTCGGCCATTCTTCAAGTCCTGATCCGGCTCGAATACTTGACTCCATTTGCCGCCGTAGATGCACCGCGGCTTCACTGCTCTCTCGAGGGCAAGGTTTCCCTCGAGGGGACGCGCATGCGAAGCGACATCCCGGAGTTCCTCGAGCGCCACGGCTTCGCCGTCGATGTTCGCGACCCTTACTCGTTCTATCTCGGCTGCATTCAGCTCGTCATGCGGGATGGTGACGAGCTCATCGGCGTCGCGGATCCGAGACGCGACGGTTCCGTTGCCGGGCCCGGTATCAGCGCCTGGACGCCTCGTCCCGAGGGGCGATGACCCTCCCGCTCTTGCTTTCCGTCCCCCACGCCGGAACCCGGGTCCCCCCGGAAGCCGAGCCGTACTGCATCCTGACACCCCGGGAGGTCGTCGAGGATGGGGATGTCGGTGCACGGGAGATCTACGACCTCGCCTCGGAAGTCGAGGCATTTCACACGACCGATGTCGCCCGCGCCATCGTCGATCTAAACCGGGCCGTCGACGACTTCCGGCAGGACGGTGTGGTGAAGACTCATACGTGCTGGAACGTTCCGGTGTACCGAGACTTCCCACCACGGGAAGTCGTCACCGAGCTTCTCGACCGCTACTACCATCCCTACCATGCGCGGCTCAGGCACCTGGCGACGAGCACCGATGTGAAGCTCGGAATCGATTGCCACACGATGGCGCCCTACGGCCCGCCAGTTGGCCCCGACCCCGGCATAGAGCGTCCTCGAGCATGCTTGAGTAACGGGGAAGGCACCTGCCCGAGAGCCTGGATCGAAGCGATGCGAGAGGCCTTTCATCGAACGATCGGCCCGAGCGTCAAGATCAACCATCCGTTCCAGGGCGGATTCATCACCCGGACCCACGCCGCGGAGCTCCCTTTCGTCCAGCTGGAGATGTCGCGCGCTCCCTTCAGAACCGACGGCGAAAAGCGTGCTGCCGTGCTCGAGGCCCTTCGCGAGTTTTGCGAGGTGGTGTTCTCAACCTGACGCCTTTGCCTCTTCGCGAGCGAGGAAATCCGCGAGGAGCAGAGTCCGCTGGACGAGGCTGATCCGCTGCACGGCTTCGTCGGGCGTTCTGAGGTCGCGTGACACCGGGCCGATGCCGCAGATCGTCGCCGTTCTTGCCGGTACGAGTCCCGCCACGGACGGCCATCCCGAGGTCGTTCGCGCCAGAGGAATCTCCCAGTCGGCGGCAACGTTCTCCAGTTGCTTGGCGAGACGCAGTCCGGAACGTCGTTCCGGCATGGCCGGCCTGTGGGCGATGAGCTTGAGATCCCACTTCAGGCCCCCCTTGCCGAGGATCCCGCGCATTCTCTCCTCCAGCAGGGAGGCGGCCTTGTCGTCGGGAAAAGTGAGCACGATACTCACAGTGACTCGGTGAGGGACGCGCATCGGTAGCCGATCCGATTTGACCTCGGTCGTGGATACGGAAACCCGGCTCATGTGGGTCGAAAGCTTGGCGCACTGCTCGAGCTTCTGCCAGGTCCACCGGAGCGCCTCCGGCCGCTTCGAGGCGCGACCGATGCGATTGGGCTCACCCTCGACGGTCAATCGGTACCTTCGCTGTCCCCGGCGTTTGACGACCATCAGATCTCCGACGATTCCCGGTCGAAGCACGAGCACTTGCTTCGCCAGGCCCGAGGCCTCGCGGATTCTCTGGGCGCTGCTCCGCGCATCGAAACCTTCGTCGAAGTAGAAGAGGACTCCGATGCGAGACGTCCGGAGCTTCCTCAAGCTCCGGAGGTTCCTGAGAGCGAACTCGAGACTTACGAGGCACGCCCGTGAGCCCACTCCTTCACCGTAGAGCCACTCGGGGTCTCGGCGAAAAACAGGCGGGGCGAAGTCCACGTCGATCGGGATGTCGACGTGGGCCACGAGGAGCGTCCCTCCTTCGAAGCCGCGCACCGTCTCCCAGGTCGCAACCTCGGGCTCGTCCGTCAGCTCCTTCACCGGTTTCATCCCCAGCTCCTCGAAGAGCTTTCCCGCGCGCTGCCACGCCTGTTGCAGGCCCACGGGATCCAACGTACGGCTGGTCTCGGCCACCCATCCGCGCAAACGCTTCTCCAGCTCGTCGCGTCTCTGGGTGATGAAAGAAAAAGCGTGAGCCGAGGGATCCTTCGTTTTGTCATCGAAGGTGGGAGGCTCGGGCGTACCGAAATAGCGAGCGCTCGCGACTTCGACGAGTCGATTGACGAATGCGGGAAAATCGAGCCCGACCGCTGCGGCGCCCACGAGATACGAGCCGTGCTCTCCCAGACTGGGAAGGCTGTTGACTTCGAGTATGTAGAGATTGCCACGGCCGTCGAGCCGCATGTCGACGCGGCAACAGTCGTACAGCCCGAGCGCCTTGAACGCCTTCACCGAAACGTCCTTGGCGCGCGCGGTGAGCTCGTCACCGATTGGTGCGGGACAGATGTGCCCGATGCTCCGCCCGCTTCGGCCGGTCTTGTCCTCATAGGTATAGATACCTGGACCAGCGCCGAAATCGAGCTGAACCGGGGGGAACGCTTCGGGCGGATTGTTTCCCAGTATGCCGACGTTGATCTCGCGTCCCCCGATGAACTGCTCGATCAGCACCGCCTGGCCGAACTCTTTGAATATCACCCCCGCTCCGTCTCGAGTCTCCTTCTCGTTCTTGCAGACTTTGAGGCCGAACGAGACCGCCTCGTTCTTCGGCTTGACGATCACGGGATAAGTCATCTCGGGAATCGGGGCATCGGGATCCTGCAGCACGGCGAACTCCGGCGTGGGAAGATCGTGCTGGCGCAAAATCATCTTGGTGACGACCTTGTCGAGCGCGAGCGTGTGCGCGAGCGGGCCCGAGGCCACATAGGGAATGCCGACCATCTCCAGGATGCTGGGTACGTGAGTATAGCGCGCCTGCCCCTGGATGCCGTACGAAACGTTGAAGACCAAGCCGGGGCGCTCCCCCTTCACGACCCGCGGCATGAATTCCTCGAGACGCTCGATGATGTCCTTGTCGCCTTCGAGGGCTACGACCTGATGCCCGCCGCCCTTCAACGCATCAGCGAGCCGCTTGATGGTCTGCATCCCGATCTTCTCGCGGTTCGGCATCCCGAAGAGGTTGATCACGCTCTTGCTGTTGCGGTTGTACACGATGGCGATCTTCATGAGACCCTCCGCCCGGAGCATATCATCCGCCCGCGATCGACCCCGCGCCCCGGGTACCATCAGTTGTACACTTGTCGTCTTATGGTGCTGTCATGACGATTTTCATCGTGTCCGTTATGACCGTGTTGACGGTCTCGGCGTTATGCTCCCTCACCGAGGCTGCGCTCTACTCCGTGAGACTTCCCTACGTTCGGCACCTCGTCGAGTCCGGAAGTCGTTCGGGGAAGCTCCTTCAGAAGTTCAAACACAACATGGAACGTCCGATCGCCGCGATCCTGATCCTCAACACCGCCGCCAACACTGCGGGTGCGTCGATCGCCGGCGCCCAGGCCAGTCGTCTCTTCGGGGAAACAGTCCTCATCGGCTTCTCGATCGGGTTCACACTCTCGGTGCTCTTCTTCTCGGAGATCGTTCCCAAGATCCTTGGCGTGGCATACAGCCGACCGATCGCCCATCATCTCGCCATTCCTCTGAACGCCATCCTGATCCTGTTGCACCCCCTTCTGCAACTCGTCGAGGTGATGTCCAAGCGCATCAAGCCCAAGGGACCCATCATCGCCTTTCCCGAGGACGAGGTCCGTCAAATGGCTATGCTCAGCGCGGAGGAGGGCAGCATTCTGAAGTCCGAGGCCGACCTCGTGAAAAACGCGCTCGCGCTCGACCAGGTCACGGCCCGGGATATCATGACGCCGCGAACCGTAGTGCAGAAGTTGTCCGACGACACCACCGTCAGAGAGGCTTCGACCGATATCAAGGACTGGACGTTCTCGCGGATTCCCATCTATTCCGCAGAGGATCCGGAGAAATGGGTTGGCGTCGTTCTATCCCGAGACATCCTGACCGCGCTCGCCCACGATGAGTTCGACAAGAAGCTGGGTAGCCTGGCCAGGCCCCTCGACTTCGTCCACGAAAAGACGCGTGGCCACGTCCTCCTGAGGAACTTTCTCAAATCGCGACGGCATTTGTCGGGAGTCGTGGATGAGTACGGAAGCGTCGTCGGGATTGTCTCGCTCGAGGATATCCTGGAATCTGTGCTGGGTCAGGAGATCATGGACGAGGTCGACATCACCGCCGACCTCCAGGAGCTCGCGAAACGCAGAGGCCGACGGAGTCGCGCGGAGGACTCGGATGGTCCGACCAACTGAAGCGCGCAAGATAGATAGTCTGTCTCTTCCCGTCGACATACGTGCGCAGCCCGACGAGACGACCTGCGGTCCAACCTGCCTCGATGCCGTATATCGGTTCTATGGCGACGATGTGACACTCGAGACGGTCATCGCGGAAACGGGGCGACTCGAGCAGGGCGGGACTCTGGCGGTTTTTCTCGCGTGCCATGCCCTCGCTCGCGGATACATCGCGACGATCTATACCTACAATCTGCAGGTGTTCGATCCGAGCTGGTTCCGCGACCCGGGAATCGATTTACGGGAGCGGCTGCAGGCGCAGGCTCGCCACAAACGCTCCGCCAAGCTTCGAGTCGTCACCAACGCCTATCTCGAGTTCTTGGAGCGCGGCGGGCGTGTGCGCTTTCGGGAGCTGAGCGCCCCGTTGATCCGAAAATATCTCAAACAGGCGGTTCCTATCCTCACCGGCTTGAGCGCCACGTATCTATACCAGACACCCAGGGAGCACGGCCCCAAGAGCGACTACGACGACGTGCGCGGCGAGCCATCGGGACACTTCGTGGTTTTGTGCGGCTACGACGCCTCGAACCAGAACGTCAGGATCGCCGACCCGTTACTACCCAATCCCATGGCGGATGGGCAATACTACACCGTTGGCATGAACCGGCTCATCGGCGCGATCTACCTCGGCGTGCTCACCTACGATGCGAACTTCCTCGTGGTCGAGCCGCGGGAGCGTACTCGCTAGACCACAACGGCGCCAACTTGCCCACTCTCGTCGTCGTCAATAATCCAAAGCTGTGGCCATTCCACATCC
>DASPGQ010000633.1 GCA_035620555.1 Vicinamibacteria bacterium | reverse complement strand
GGAGTAGTACCAGGGAGGCGGCGGCACCAAGGAAACGAAACCCTGCCAATCAGACATCCCATACCACCCGGAGCGACTTGGGACCGCGGAACTCGAAGCCGTGAAGCTCGACGCGCTCATCGGGGTGAAGTCGCAGGTTCGGGAGCCGGGCGAAAAGACGCTCGGTTCCCACCGCTACCTCCTGACGGCCGAGCCACTCGCCGAGGCACCGGTGCTGGCCGAGCGCGAAGGCGGCGTGCCCACCCTCGGCGCGTCGAAGGTCGATCCGAAGCGGGTGTTTCCACCGCCGTTCGTCGAGATTGGCCGAGCGCAGCACGCCGGCCACGAGCGCGCCCCTGGGAATCTTCGTCCCCGACAGCACGACGTCGCAGGTCGTCTGACGGGTGATGGTGCCAACGGGCGTGAACCGGCGCATCACCTCGTCGACCAACCTCCTCCAGAGCGCGGGCCGCGCCACCACCTCCTCGCGCAACGTCTCGTCGTCGAGAAGCACCCAGACGCAGAGACCGATGCCGTCACGGGGCTCGTTGATTCCCCCGCTTACCATGAGACGCACATTATTGATGATCTCCTCGCGGCTCACGGCCTCTCCGAGCATGTGAGCGATGGCGCACCGGCTGACTTTACCGCGAAGCTCGTCGATCCGACGGTCGATGGCGTCTTGCAGCTGGTCTTTGGCCTTCGCACCCAGCGCCGTTTTTTCCGGATCGTTCTCGAAGTTCGCGATGTCGGCGCAAAGCCCCTGGCACCAGATCCAGACTTGCTCCCACGTGCTGTCGTCGAGCCCGAGAACCGTCTTGAGCGACCCGGCGCTCACCGCCGCGGCATAGGGGTACATGACGTCCGTCTCGCCCTCTCGAAGAAAACCGTCGATGAGGGCATCGCACATCGCAGGAAGGACCTCCTCGGCGAATGAGCCGCTTGCCCCGCTTCGTTGAAACGGTGGCATCATGGCCTTCTTTAGACGCACGGCCTCGGGTGCATCGAGCGTCAGCATGTTGACGCCGAGTGCCCGCCTTAGAAACGAGGGTTCGGTCACTGCCGAGAACTGCTCGGGGTGGAGATCCATGTACGAGACGTCGTCCCAGCGCGTCACGAGCCAGAGCCCGAGACGCGGAGCGAAACACACCGGCTCTTCGGCTCGAAGTCGAGCCAGAACGGGCTCGGGATCCCGCTCGAGCTCTTCGAGAGCGAGGCTCAATCCAAGGCTCATAGAAAGTGAAGGTACTCGTCGAGCTCCCAATCGGTCGTGTGACGGGCGTAACGCTCCCACTCCGCCCGCTTGACGACGAGAAAAGCGTCCACGAACGCCTTTCCCAACGCCTCGACGATGGAGGCATCGCTCTCGAGGTCATCGAGCGCTTGCGAAAGGCTTGCTGCCGCCCGGCGGTCGGTGTCGACGTTCTCCCAGCAGTCCCCCGTCTCGGACGGCGGCGGCTCGATGGCGTTCACGACGCCCAGCCGAGCCGCCTGGAGCACGGCGGCGGCGGCAATGTGCGGACCCACGCCGCCATCCGAAAGTCGATGCTCGAGCCGCGTCGCCGCGCCGCGCGCGGGAGGGATACGGATGGCGACGCCCCGATGGTCGTATCCCCAATTGGCCCAGACTCCCACCATCTGCCCCGGCCGGAGCCGCTTGTAGGCATTCACCGTGGGAGCGCAAACGGCGGCGATGCCGCGATGGTGCTCGATGAGCCCGCCGATCGCGTTTCTTGCGAGCGAAGACAGCCCGTCGGCCGCTTCGGGATCGACGAAAACATTCTCGTCGTTTTTCCAGATGCTCAGATTGACGTGCGTCCCGCTCCCACCGCGATCGGAGATGGGTTTCCCCATGAACGTCAAATGATACCCCCGGCGGGCCGCCACTTCGCGAGCGAGAACTTTGAAGAGAAACGCGTCGTCGCACGCGGAGAGCGGATCGGAATACTCCAGAGTGAGCTCGAACTGGCTGTTGTCGTACTCACTGTGTACCGACTCGAGCCCGATGCCAACCTCACGGCACACCGCCATGAGGTCATCGATGATACCCCCGGGATCGACGGCGGTACCGGTTCCGTAAACGTAGCCTCCGGGTGTGTCGATCGGGCGCCAGGCGCCGTCGGGACCTCGTTCCATCAGATAGGCCTCGAGCTCGAGACCGACTCGGACGGTGAAGCCAAGCGCGTTCCAGTCGGCCACGGCCTTTCGGAGCACGTGGCGGGGCGCCATTTCGACCGCCGCGCCATCTTTGAACACGTCGGGAATGGCGACCGCCGTGTCCTTCTCCCAGCCGGGTCTCACGTCCTCCGGGCGAAACCGAGCCTCGAGGTCGGGCGTACCCTGATAATAGAAAGCACCGTCGTGGGGCGTCATGTTGCGATCGAATCCGAGCGCGAAGAGAGAGATGCAGTGGCCGGTCGAGGTCGTCGCTCGTGCTGTAAGGTATTTCCCCCGTGCGAGGCCCAGGTGATCGGGCCATAACAGCCGAATCCGCTGATACTCGCCGCTCACGGATTTCTCCAGTGATGGGGTGACGTCACGGTGTTCTTGACGTCGCAGAAGAAATCGAAGCTCCAGTCGCCACCCTCGCGCCCGATGCCCGACGCCTTCGCACCCCCGAAAGGAGCCCTGAGATCGCGTACGAAGAAGCAGTTCACCCAAACCGTTCCGCAAACGAGCCCTCGAGCCACGCGCTTCGCCCGCTCGCGATCGCCGGTAAAGACGACGGCGGCGAGGCCGTACTCGGTGTCGTTCGCCCTTTCGATTGCTTCGTCCTCGTGGCGAAACGACTGCAAGGTGAGGACGGGACCGAAAACCTCACGACTCAGGACCTCGGCTCCATCCGGCACTCTTACGAAGAGAGTGGGCCGGTAATAGAGGCCGCCGAGCTGCTCGTTCGGGCCGCCGCCCAGCACACACTCCGCTCCCGCGTCCTTGGCGCGACGCACGAACCCATCGATGCGCTCGAGATGCTCGCGGGAAATTTGCGGTCCGATATCAGTCTTCTCATCACGCGGGTCGCCCTGAACCAAAAGGCGGGCCTTTTCCAGGAAGCGCTCCAGAAACGCGTCGTACGCCGGCTCCTGGACGAGAAGCCTCGTCCCGGCGAGACACACCTGGCCCGCGTTGTCGTACTGCTCGACTGC
>DASPGQ010000632.1 GCA_035620555.1 Vicinamibacteria bacterium | reverse complement strand
CCGATTGGGCCGGTCTCGAAGAGCCAGGCGTTCTCGCGATGGCTTCTCGCCTTGCCTCCGATCTCGCGCTCGCGCTCGAGCAGGCGAACCTCGAGCGGTCGACCGAGGGCCTCGGCCGATTTTCTTGCAGTGAAAGCCGCTGCCGTTCCCGAAATGCCTCCACCCACGACGACGAGGCGTTTCATGGCTTTCGCGGAGCTAGACGGTGCGACTGAACACCGGTTTGTTCTCGTTCGCGTGCCGTTCGCGCATGTATCGGTCGAAGCACATCGCGAGGTTGCGGACGAAGAGCTGTCCTACCGGCGTGGCGTGAATCGAGCGGTCGTCTACGGTCGCGAGCCCTTCCTCGACGAGGGGCGCGAGAAGCTCGAGGTCGGGCCGGAAGTAGTCCGAGAACGCGACGTGCCACGCCTTTTCGACCGAGGGGATATCGATCACGAAGTTGCACATCAGCCGGTGGATGACGTCGGCGCGGATCACATCGTCCCGAGTCCTGACGAAACCTCGAGTCACGGGAAGGCGTCCTCGCTCGATCGCCTCGCGGTAACGGCTCAGCTTCTTCTCGTTCTGGACCAGCGCTCCGCGAACGTCCCCGATGGCGGAGATACCGAAGGCCAGTACATCGTCGCCGGGGATGACGGCATAGCCCTGAAAGTTGCGACGGAGCCGTCCTTCGCGCCTTGCAACGGCGAGCTCGTCGTCGGGCCTCGCGAAGTGGTCCATGCCAATGGGCTCGAATCCCGCGGCGATGAGCTTCTCGCGAACGATGGCGATGAGCTCCATCTTCACCTCTCGGGACGGAAGCTCGCTCGGGTCGAGCTTGTTCTGATGGCCCTGGAGCCACGGCACATAGGCGAAGGAGTAGCAGGCGACGCGATCGACTCCGAGATCGATGACGCGGTCCACCGTTTCTTCGAAGGTTTTCGGTGTTTGCAGGGGGAGGCCGTAAATCAAGTCGACGTTGATTCCGGAATAGCCGTGCGCTCGGGCATGCTCGACGACGGCACAGGTCTGGCCCGGGCTTTGAACGCGATGGATCCGCTCCTGGACTTCGGTCGTAAAATCCTGAACTCCCATCGAAATGCGGTTGAATCCGACGCTGGCCAGAACCTCGATGTGCTCGCGGGTCGTCACGCGCGGGTCGACCTCGATAGCCATTTCGCATCGTGGCAGGGGCTCGTAGCTTTCCAGCAGTCGTTCCACGAGTGCTTTCAGATCGCGCGGCGCGAAGTACGTCGGGGTCCCCCCTCCGAGGTGGAGCTGTGCGAACTTCCGCCGGTTCGGCGTCCTCTCGGCGACCATGCCGATCTCTCGCTTTAGGAGCTCGAGGTAGGGCTCGGCCCGCTCGTGGTGCTTGGTAATGATAACGTGGCATCCGCAAAAGAGGCACCGCTCTTCGCAGAAGGGAAGGTGCATATAGAGCGACAACGGCGCTTCGCCGAGCGCGTCCGCCTGCCGGAGCTTCTCTTCGTAAAGCTCGACGCCGACCGACTCCGAGAACTCGACCGCCGTCGGATAGCTCGTATAACGCGGGCCCGGGCGATCGTATTGGTCGACCAGGCGGCGGATCGTATCCCTGTCTGCCGGGATCCCGTGGCTCATGCCTCCTCCTCGCGAACGACTTCTACCAGAGCCCGTACGAAGGCTGGATGCGCTTCGATGCAGGGAACGCGGACGAATCGATCGCCTCCCGCATCGAGAAACGTCTTCCGCCCGCGAATGCCGATCTCCTCGACGGTCTCGAGCCCTTCCGTCGCGAAGCCGGGTGTCATGACCGCGACGCTCCGAGTCCCCGAGCGAGCGAGCCGTTCGAGGGTCTTCGCCGTGGACGGACCGATCCAGGGTTCGGGTCCGAAGCGCGACTGGAAGGCGAGGGTCGCTTTGTTCTCCGGCCAGCCGATTCGGCCCAGCAGGGCGCGGAACGTCGCTTCGCAATCGCGTCGATACCGTCCGCCTTCCGCCCGATCGGTGCGCGCCGGTATTCCGTGGAAAGAGACGACGACGTGCTCGGGTGCGTCCCCGCCGACGGCTCGCTCCCACAAATCGGCCTGAGCGTCCACGTAGCCTGAAGCATCGGCCCGAACGCAACGGACGGTGGCCCTCTCCCCCACGAGCTTCTCGATGGTGCCGGTCGTGGCGCCCGTCCGCTGCGGGAAGAGCGGGATTACCAGGCAGCCATCGTCGAGCGTGCTCGCGAGCGAGGGCTCGCCGTAGCGGTAGGCGATCCGAACCTCGCGCGCGAGCGCGGCAGAAAGCGCCTCGGCGATCCGGCGGCTGCCGATGTGGAGCGGGGAGCCCTCGTCCGTCCAGATGGATCGGTACTGCTCGGCGACTCTCGAAGGACGCGAGGCGAGGATGCGCTTCAGAATCGGCGACCACAGCCAGGTCGGGTAGTCGACCACCATCGGGTCGGAGAGAAACTCCGAGAGAAACGCGCGCACCGCGTCGGGCTCCGGGGCGCTCGTCGTCCCGAGATTGACGAGAACGACGCGACGCATACGCCTTTCCTGGACCTCCTGCTTCCCCAGTCCGATTGAATTGTGCAGATTTTGTACCAATCTCGCGTCCGTTCAGCGTCTGGCAACGCGCGTCGTCCCGCTTCGGCCGCTCCCAACGGCAAGGTCCTCCTTACGAAAGTCACCGCGATTCGCGCTGCGGCGTAGCGCGCAAATTGGGTCAAATACCCCGGCTCGATGGCACCGGACCGAGACAACGGAACGCAACTGACCGCAAAGACCGGCGACGAGACGTGGTCCCCGTCTTGCACGCACTAGTCAGGGTGATGGAAATCTCAGCCCACCCTGCGCGAGCGGAGCGAGCCCGGCGCGCTCGCCGCGCCGTAAGCAGGCCGAGCCGTGGCGGCACGATCGATTACGGGTCCCGCCACGGCATTGAGTACTAGAAGAGGAGAGGTTTGTTCCATTGCGGATTACTTCCTGGGTGTTCGAGGCGCCGGGTAAGCCCATGGTGCCCCTCGAGCGTGACGTCCAACCGGGGAGGGGCGAGGTGCTCGTCCAGGTCGCGGGATGTGGCGTCTGCCACACCGACCTCGGGTTCGTCTACGGGGGCGTTCGCACGCGGCACCCGCTACCCCTTTGCCTCGGTCACGAGGTCAGCGGCCGGGTGGTGGAGGCGGGAACGGACGCGGAATCCTGGCTTTCGAAAGACGTCATCGTCCCCGCCGTCATCCCCTGTGGACGGTGCGCCGCCTGCAAGGCGGGCCGTGCATCGGTTTGCCCTCACCAGGTCTTCCCCGGAAACGACGTCCACGGGGGGTTCGCGACGCATCTGGCGGTGCCTGCTCGCGGCCTGTGCCGAGTTCCCGATCTGCTGGATCCCGGCAAGAATCCGTCAGGGGCCGATCTCCAGAGCCTTTCGGTCATCGCCGACGCGGTGTCGACGCCGTACCAGGCCGTGCGCCAGAGTGGGCTCGGGGAGGGAGACCTCGCGGTTTTCGTCGGAGTCGGGGGAGTCGGCGGCTTCGGCGTTCAGATCGCCAAAGCCTTCGGCGCCGAGGTCGTGGCCGTCGATGTCGACGATGAGCGTCTCGACGCCCTTTCCCGCTACGGAGCGTCCGTGACGATCGGCTCCGCCGCCATCGAGGCGAACGAGGTCAAGAATCGTGTTCGAGCCTTTGCGGGCGAGCATGACATTCCGAGCTGGCGGTGGCGGATCTTCGAGACCTCGGGCTCGCCTTCGGGCCAGATGACGGCATACTCGCTGCTCGTTCCGGGAAGTTATCTGGGAGTCGTGGGCTATACGCCCGAGAAGATCGAGCTTCGCCTTTCGAACCTCATGGCCTTCGACGCCACCGCCCGGGGCAACTGGGGATGCCCCCCGGAGCATTATCCCGAGGTGCTCGAGCTCGTGCTTTCGGGGCGGGTTGCGGTGGAACCGTTCGTCGACAAGCGCCCGCTCGGCACCATCAACGAGACCTTCGAGGCGCTCGAGGCGCACGAGCTCAAGACCCGGCCGGTTCTCGTTCCGGAGGTTTGAATGGAGCACAAGAACCACGATCTCGTAAGCGACACCGAACGTCCCGGCGTCCTCTACGAGGAATTGTCACTGACCGATCCCGAGGGCAAAGTGATTCCGGGACTCCACTCGGTTCGCATCGTCCTGGACAACCCTTCCCAGCTCAACTCCTACACTACGGAGATGGTCAAGAGCGTCATTCTCGGTATGCGGCGCGCCTCGAACGATCGCGCCGCGGTGGCGGTCGTCTTCACCGGAAGCGGCGACCGCGCCTTCTGCACCGGAGGCAATACCAAGGAGTACGCCGAATACTACGCCGGGAGGCCCGAGGAGTACCGGCAGTACATGCGGCTGTTCAACGACATGGTGAGCGCGATCCTCATGTGCGACAAGCCCGTCATCTGCCGGGTGAACGGGATGCGCATCGCGGGGGGGCAGGAGATCGGCATGGCGTGCGATTTCTCCGTGGCGCAGGACCTGGCGCTCTTCGGTCAGGCGGGCCCGAAGCACGGCTCGGCCCCCGATGGCGGGAGCACGGATTTCCTTCCTTTGTTCGTCGGGATCGAGCGGGCCATGGAGAGCTGTACCCTCTGTGAGCATTGGAGCGCCCACAAGGCCTACCGGCTCGGGCTCCTGACCAAGATCGTTCCCTCTCTCGAGGTCAACGGACGCTTCGCCCCGAATCCATTGGTGGTGACCGATCGCTGGGTAGACGAGCGGGGGTCGATCGTCTACGGGGAGCCGAAGACGGGAGCGGCGCGCGAGGAAGGGAAGGAAAAGATGGCGAGCGGGACGGTGAACCTCGCGCCTCTGGACGCGGAAATACGAAGCCTGGTCTACAAGCTCGCGATGACGATGCCGGGATGTCTCACGAAGACGCTCGAGAGCGTGCGCAAGCACAAGCTCGAGCATTGGGACCGTAACAAAGAGTCGAGCCGGGCGTGGCTCGCGCTCAACATGACGACCGAGGGACGGGCGGGCTTTCGCGCCTTTCACGAGGGCACGAAGGCGTGCCGCGAAGCGGACTTCCTTCTTCTGAGACGCCGGCTCGCGGAGGGGGCAACCTGGTCGGAGGAGCTGACCGAGGAAATCCTCGCCCGAGCACACGGAAGGGCTTGAAGCTCATGGAAGCGACGAAAGCGTTCCTCGGAGTCGAGCCGCTCGAGCACGGTGCCCTTTGGGACGTCGTTTTCGGAGGCACGAAGGGCAACATTCTCGATCTCGCGCTCATCGAGCAGTGGATCGCGCTATTCGAGAAGGCGCGCACGTCCCCCGATTTACGGGCCGTCAGGATCCGGGGTGAAGGCGCTCACTTCTCGTTCGGTGCGAGCGTCCACGAGCACCTTCCCGGCGAGGTCACGAAGATGCTCCCCCGGTTTCATCAGTTGTTCCGCTCGATGGTGGACAGCGGCGTCGTCTGTCTCGCCGTCGTTCGGGGAAACTGTCTCGGCGGCGGGCTCGAGCTCGTGAGCTTCTGTCACCGCGTGTTCGCCTCACCCGACGCCAGGCTCGGCCAGCCCGAGATCGTCCTCGGCGTCTTTGCCCCAATCGCGTCGATGCTGCTCTCCGAGCGTATCGGTCGAGCGAATGCCGAGGATCTCTGCCTGAGCGGACGGATCGTCGCTTCCGACGAAGCGCTCCGGATGGGGCTCGTCGACGCGCTCTCCCAGGATCCCGAGGCGGCCGCCTTGCACTACGCTCGGGAGCATCTGCTGCATCGCTCGGCATCGAGTCTGCGCTACGCCGTGAAGGCCGCGCGCTTCGGCGTCCGGGCCCGGCTCGACGAAGAGCTTCGCGCCCTCGAGCGCGTCTATCTCGACGAGCTCATGGAGACCGAAGACGCGGTGGAGGGGCTGAAGGCGTTCATCGAGAAGCGACCGCCTCAATGGAGAAACGCATGAGCTCACGCTTTCTCGAGGCGAGGTCGGCGGGTGCGCTGGCGATCCAGGCCGAATCGCTCTATCGAGATTATCGGCTTCCGGCGGTTCACGAGTGGAAGCGTGAGAAGGGCGGTCTCGCCATCGGCTACATGCCGATCTACGTTCCCCGCGAGATCCTCCACGCCCAGGGCGCTCTTCCCGTCGGAATACTCGGGGGAGGCGACGACCTCGAGATCATTCGGGGGGACGCCTTCTACCAGTCCTATATCTGCCACATCCCCCGGAGCACGATCGAGCTCGGCCTGAACGGGAGCCTCGACGTTCTCGATGGGATGCTCTTCCCCGCAATTTGCGACGTCATCCGGAACCTTTCCGGGATCTGGAAGATGAAATTTCCCGACAAGCTCGTCCGTTACCTCGACGTGCCTCAGGACTTCGACCGCGAGGTGGGAGGGGTCTTCTACCGCGAAGAGCTCGAGGCCCTCGCGCGGGATCTGGCCTCGCGGGGCGCCCGCGCCTACGATCCGGAATCTCTCCGGCGCTCGATTGCCGTCCACAACGAGAACCGCGGCCTCGTCCGGGAGCTCTATCGACTAAGGCGCGACGAGCCCTGGAAACTCCCGACGAGCGAGCTCTACTCCGTGCTCCGAGCGAGCGTCGTCATGCCCGTCGAGGACTCGACGAAGCTTCTCAGAACCTACCGCGCGCTCGTCGATGCCGCCGACGACCGTAAGCCGATGGACCAGGCGCGCGTCGTCTTCACCGGGACGTTCTGCGAGCAGCCGCCTCTGGGCCTGATCAAAACACTCGAGCGCGCGGGCTGTTACATCGTTGACGACGATTTCATCCAGGTGCACCGCTTCATGCACCGCGATCTCTCCACGAAGGGCGACCCGATGGATTGCCTCGTCGTCGCATTTCTCGAGGATGCCGTCTCGAGCCCCACGCGCTACATCGGCGAGGACGTAAAAGGCAGGGAGCTCCGGGAGCGTGTACGCGACGCCCGCGCCGAAGGCGTTCTGTTCGGCGCCCCCAGCTTCTGCGATCCCGCTCTTCTCGACCAGCCCATGGTGAGCCGCACGCTCGACGAGAGCGGCATCCCCTGGACCGCTTTCAAGTACTCGGAGAACGGAGGGCAGTTCCAGGTGATTCGTGAGCAGGCGGGAACCTTCGCCGATTCGATCAAACTCTGGAGTGAGGTCTCATGACGGACGCGAACGTCTCCAAGGATTCGAGCCAGCTGCGACAGAAGCAGATGATCGCGGAGCACTTCCATCGGCTGGCCGTATCTCCCGAGACGGGTGAGAAGTCCGCTTACACCTTCGTTCCCGGAAACCTCACCGAGCTCCTCTTGAGCTTCGACCTCGTACCGGTTCTGCCGGAGATTAACGCCCTCCAATCGGCGATGAGGGGCAAGAGCCGGCAGTATATCGCGCTCGCAGAGAAGCTCGGCCATTCCGAGGACGTCTGCACCTACGTGAAGTCCGACGTCGGAATGATGAAGTCGGGAAACGTCGGCCCCACCGGTGAAAGGCTTCCCGACCCCGACGTGCTCCTCTTGTCCTATACGGGCTGCTTCACTTTCATGAAATGGTTCGAGATCTTGAAGGAGGAGTACCACTGTCCCATCGTCATGCTCCACGTGCCCTATCAAGCCGAGGGCAGGATCACCGACTCGATGCGCAACTACGTGGTCGAACAGCTCGAGCGCAAAGTCATTCCTCTCCTCGAGCGGGTGAGCGGGCGGGCCTATGACGAGAAGCGGTTGAAGGAATGTCTCGGCCTGTCCGCGGAGGCCGAGGACGACCTCGTGTGGGTATTGGAGTCGGCGAAGAACGTGCCCTCACCGATCGATGCCTATTTCGGCGGGGTCTACTACATCGGCCCCATCTTCAGCGCGTTCCGCGGTACCCAGGGGGCGGTGGATTACTACCGAGCACTCCGGCGCGAGGTGGACGAACGCGTCCGCGAGCACAGGGGGCCCGTCACCCCGGACGGGGACATGAAGGAGGAACGCTACCGCGTGGTGGTGGAAGGCCCGCCCAACTGGACGAACTTCCGGGAGTTCTGGAAGATGTTCGCCGACGAGGGCGCGGTCGTGGTCGCTTCGACTTACACCAAGGTCGGCGGCGTCTACGACACCGGCTTTCGCCACGATCCTCGACGGCCGCTCGAGTCGCTCGCCGAGTACTGTCTCGGCTGTTACACGAACTTGAGCCTGCCCCAGCGCGTCCGGATGCTCGAGCGTTACGTGAAGGAGTACCGGGCGGACGGCTTTCTCATCAACTCCGTCAAGAGCTGCAACTCGTTTTCCGCGGGACAGCTCCACATCCTCCGTGAGGTCGAGAGCAGGGTGGGCCGTCCGGGGGGGTTCGTGGAGAGCGATCTCGTGGATCCTCGCTACTTCTCCGCATCCAACATCAAGAACCGCCTCGAGTCCTACTTCCAGATGCTCGAGCAGAAGAAGGCCGGGAGGCGCGAAGCGTCATGAACTTCGTCGTGGGTATCGATCTCGGATCGACGACCACCAAGGCGGTCATCCTGGACGAAAGCGCACGGACCCTCGGCCGCGGCATCACCAACAGCCGAAGCAACTACGACGCCGCCTGTGAGATCGCGCTCGCCGAAGCGCTCATCAACGCCCGCTTTTCCCGCATCGCTTCGGAGCTCGTAGGAACCGGCATGACGGCGGACGAACAGGAAAAGTGTCTCTCCGAGCTCGAGGGCCGCTTCCGCTACCAACAGTTCCTTGGCCAGCTCCGCGTGCTCCGCGAGGAGATTGCGCGCGTCCTCTCTGCGCTCGATCACGGAGCGGACTACGCGTCGGTGACCGAGCGGATCCTGGGCGCGATCGAGAAAGAGGCCGTGGCTCTCTTTGCCGAGGGCGCCACTCGTAAGAGCGATTTCTTCCGCGACCTCGCGGGAAGCGCCTATCTCCGCCACGCCGAAGACGAAGCGAGAGAGGCGGGGCTGTCGTTCGATTTGCTCGTTGGCCTCTACGACAAGGCGATTCTCGACGTCGAGAACGCGACTTCCGCCGCGGGCACGTTCGAGGACCATGCCGCCGCGGCGCTCGCGCGCATCGAATCTCCGCCTCGAGAGCTCGTATCGGCTCTCGAGCGCGTGAGCCGTGTCCCCCTCCGGCAGCTCGCGAGCGTGGGTACGGGTTACGGGCGCGCCCGCCTCCCGTTCCCCGAAGGACGAATTCGCTCGGAGATCCTCTGCCACGGGCTCGGGGCGCACGCCATGTTTCCCGCAACTCGGACGGTGCTCGACATCGGGGGCCAGGACACCAAGGCCATCCAGGTCGACGGCGATGGGATCGTGACATCGTTCCAGATGAACGACCGGTGCGCCGCGGGATGCGGTCGCTACCTCGGCTACATCGCCGACGAGATGAATCTTGGCCTCCACGAGCTCGGACCGCTCGCGTCGCGCTCGCAACGTCCGGTCCGTATCAACTCCACTTGCACCGTCTTCGCCGGCGCCGAGCTCCGCGAGAGGCTGTCGCTCGGAGAAAAGCGCGAGGACATTCTCGCCGGTCTCCATCGCGCCATCATACTGAGAGCGATGTCGCTTCTCGCCCGCTCGGGTGGCGTCACCGATCAATTCACTTTCACCGGAGGCGTCGCCCGGAACCCCGCCGCGGTGGAAGCGCTTCGAAAGCTCGTCTTCGAGAACTACGGTGAGGTGACGGTCAACATCTCGCCCGAATCGATCTACACCGGTGCCCTGGGAGCCGCGCTCTTTGCCCTCCGCGCGGTGGAGCGTTTCGATGCCTGAGAAGAAAGGCGGACCCGCGGTGCGGTGCGGCGGCATCGATGTGGGCTCGTCCGCCATCAAAGTGGCCGTCGTGGAAGAAGAGACGAACGGTGGCGAGCTGCGTCTCCTCGCCCACGGCGTGGAGCGTATTCGAAAGCGCCACCCTCTCACGGTGCTTCAAGAGCTCTTCCAAGGAACGATCGAGGACGCGGGGCTTTCGCGGGAAGAGCTCGACTACATCGCGACTACGGGGGAGGGTGAGCTCGTCCCCTTCCGCACCGGGCACTTCTACGGCATGACGGCCCACGCGCGCGGGGCCCTGCATCTTGATCCCGAAGCGCGAGCCGCCGTCGACATCGGGGCGCTCCACACCCGGGCCATCCTGATGGATGAGCGCGCCAAGGTGCTCGGCTACCGCATGACGAGCCAGTGCGCATCGGGCTCGGGGCAGTTCCTCGAGAACATCGGCCGCTACCTGGGCGTGACGCTCGAGGAGATCGGACCCCTGTCGCTACAGGCCGACGACCCCGAGGCCTGCTCGTCGATCTGCGCCGTGCTGGCCGAGACCGACGTCATCAACATGGTCTCGAGGGGCATCACCGTGCCCAACATCATCAAGGGCATTCATCAGTCCATGGCCGGACGATACCTGCGCCTCATCACGTCCACCCGGGCGAGCGGGGTCGTGATGGTCACCGGAGGGCTCGCGGCAGATGTCGGCCTCCTGCAAGCGATGCGAGAAGCGGCGGCAGAGCAGAATGTCGGTGTCGAGGTCCGGGCTCACCCCCTGTCGGTTCTGGCAGGCGCGCTCGGGGCGGCCATCTGGGGCGCCTTCCGCTACCGAAAACTGGCAGAAAAAGGCGTCTCCCTGTCCGCGTGAGAGACGAGAAAACGATGACGACGGAAAACGAAGATACACTGGGCGTCGTGGTAAGGCGCCTCCTGCCCGAGGATCTCGAAGCGGTGATCCGCGTGGACGAGAAGGCTACGGGCCGAAGGCGTGAAGAGTACTTCAAGCTGAAACTGCGCCAGGCGCTCTCCGACACGGGCGTTCAAATCTCCTTGGGAGCCGAGATCGACGGTAATTTCGCCGGGTATCTTCTCGCCCGCGTCTATTACGGAGAGTTCGGGAGCCTCGAGCCCGCCGCCGTCCTCGATACCCTGGGCGTCCATCCCGACTTTCGGCGCCGCGGCGTAGGCACCGCTCTCATCGATCAGCTTCGGACGAACCTCCTCGGACTCGGCATCCGCACGCTCGAAACCGAGGTGAGCTGGAAGGACACTGACCTTCTCGCTTTCTTCAGCCGCGAGGGCTTCGTGCCCGCTGGGCGCCTGTGTCTGGACCTCGACCTCATGGTAGCCGGTCCCGGCAGCGCCACGTGGAGCAGCGATCGACGGTCGGCTTCGAATCGTCACCCGCCGTTCAGCCTCAAAGGATGAGCCCTCATGCGTCTTCTCGCCGTCTTGTTTGCCCTCGGTGTGTCCTTCCCACTCGCGGCCCAGGAGAAGAAAGCCGAAACACTGAAAGACGCTCTGGCCAAAGGTGATCCGGCGATCTCGTTACGGTACCGCTACGAGATCGTCGATGAAGTCCCTTTCGAGAAGAACGCCTATGCCTCGACCCTGCGGACGACGCTTTCCTACCGAACCCTCCCTTTCAAAGGGTTCAGCGCCTTTCTCGAAGCGCAGAACGTCGCGAGCATCGGCGAGGACCTTTTCGACAACCGCGGCGCCGGTGACCTCGCGAACGGCGTAACCGATCGTCCCGCGGTCGCGGACCCGAGCCAGACGCGGATGCAGCAGGTGTACCTGAGGCTCGACGCGCTCGAAACCGCGTTCGACTTCGGCCGGCGTGAGATTATCTACGGAGATCACCGGTTCATCGGAAACGTCGGCTGGCGGCAGAACCACCAGACGTTCGACGCAATCAATCTCTCGAACCGTACCTTCGGTCGCGCGACGATCTCCTACGCCTTCGCCGACAAGGTCGTTCAGATTACCGGCGCCGAGAAGGAGATGAGCTCTCATCTCCTCAACGGCCTGGTGAGGCTCGATCCCGAAGTCTCGCTCGAGCTGTACCTCTACCTTCTCGACTACGACGCGCTCCCCGACAGCGGACTCTCGAGCCAGAGTTACGGGGGAAAGCTCTCGGGAACGAAACCCATCGCCCAGAAGTACCGTCTGCACTTTCAGGCGCAGTATGCCTGGCAGTCGGACTTCGCCGACAATCCGGTTGAGGTAAGCGCCGACTACCTGCACTTGATTGGCGGCGTAGGGTTCCCCGGGGACGTGAACGTCAGGGTTGGACGCGAGCTCCTGGGCGGCTCGCCCGAGACAGGTGCATTCCAGACGCCTCTCGCTACCGTTCACCTATTCAATGGCTGGGCCGACAAATTCACCACGACGCCGGCTGACGGAGTGGTCGACTGGTATGTGAGCTTGGACGGCAAGGCGGGCCCGTTGTCCTGGCTCGTCGTCTATCACGATTTCGCAGCCGACACGGGTCAAGGCTCCTATGGCACGGAGTGGGACGCGCAAGCGATTTATCCCACGTCGTGGCGCCAGAGCTTCGGCGCCAAGCTCGCGCTCTACCGCGAGGACGGCTTCTCGACCGACACCAGCAAGATCTGGTTCTGGACGGAATACGGCTTCTGACGGTCACCGGTTGAGCAGGCCCGGCTTGTCAGGCGGCTTCGCTTCTCGAGTTGCAACCTCGAGAAGCTCGCCATTACCATGACACCGGCGAGAGTCGTCGAGCGCGGCGGGAAGTTTAGCCTCATATGATTGGACCAAGGCGATGAGCTACGTGATGCCGTTTATGGCGTGAGCAGAGTATTAAATCGATGTCCGCACGTGACTATCCGCATATCGTCGTGGCTCCGCCCGGGCCCAAGAGCCGCAAGGTGGTCGAGAAGGACCAGGAGTGGTCTTCGACTTCCTACATCAAGGCATATCCGCTCGTGGTGTCCCGCGGGCGAGGCGCCATGCTCGAGGACGCGGACGGCAACCGCTACCTCGACTTCATGGCCGGCATCGCGGTCGCCTCGACCGGCTGGGCACATCCCAGAGTGGTCTCTGCGATCCAGGATGCCGCAGGAAAGTTCCAGCATCTTTGTGGGACGGATTTCTTCTCCGAGCCGATGTCGGTTCTGCTCGAACGGTTGGCCCAGCTCGCGCCCGGCAAGAGCAAGAAGAGGGTCTTCCTCACGAACTCCGGAACCGAGGCCGTCGAGGGAGCTATCAAGCTGGTCCGCTCGGCGACGCGGCGACCCGCCCTGATCGCTTTCAAGGGCGCATTTCACGGCCGCTCTTACGGTGCGATGAGCCTCACGTCCAGCAAGGTGGCGCAGCGAGCGCACTTCGG
>DASPGQ010000631.1 GCA_035620555.1 Vicinamibacteria bacterium | reverse complement strand
TCGTTCCAAAGACTCCTCCTGCTCGAGCCCCGCCACGCCGAGGCACACTACTACGTCGGCATGAGCCATCTGAAGCTGGGGAACCATCGCGAGGCAAGGGAGGCCTTCGAGCAGACCCTCCTCATCGACACCGATCACGTGGGCGCGAACTACAATCTCGGGCTCCTGCTGGCGCGGGAAGGTGAGCGCGACGAATCGGAAAAGAGGCTGGAGCGGTTCCGCGCTCTGGGAGAACGAAGAGATCGCCTCCAAGCGCTCGAGGAGCGTGTCCGCTGGGACCCGAGAAACGCGAAGTTCCATTTCGAGCTGGGCCAGGAGTACTCCCGGCAAAAGAGGACGAAAGAGGCCCTTCTGGCTTTTCAACGGGCGCTCGAGATCGAGCCGGATCTCGCAGCTGCAGAAGTCGGGATCGCGGACCTGCTGGCGAGCCGGGACCGCTAGCGTCGCACGTGATCGCAGCCTCGCTCTGGATGCTCCTGGGAGCGGTCAACAGCTCGGCCCGATTCGTGGACGTTAGCCAGGAGGCCGGAATTGCCTTCCAGCACCGAAACGGAGGTGGAGGCGACAAGCACCTCGTCGAGACGATGTCCGGCGGCGGCGGTTTTTGGGATTACGACGGTGACGGGGACCTCGACGTTTATCTGCTCAACGGGGCGCCTCTACCCGGATACCGGGGACCAGGCCGTTTGAGAAACGCGCTCTATCGAAACGAGGCGGGTAATTTCAGGGACGTGACCGAGGAAGCGGGGCTTTCGGGCTCGGGATACTCGATGGGTTGTGCCGCGGCGGACTACGACAACGACGGAGACGTCGACCTGTTCGTCTCCGGCTTTGGACCGAGCCACCTCTATCGGAACGAGGGTGACGGCACTTTTACCGATGTGACCCAACGCGCCGGAGTGGGCGCCGTCGCGTTCGCCGCGAGCACGGCTTTTTCAGACATCGAAGGCGACGGAGATCTGGACCTCTACGTGACGACCTATATCGAGTACCAAATCGAAAACCCGGTGTACTGCGGCGACCGGACGCTCGGAGTGAGAACCTACTGCCATCCGAACAACTACGTCGGGGCCGCTGACTTGCTCTATCGAAACGGGGGGGATGGCACGTTCTCTGACGTCTCGATGCAAACGGGGGTGGGCCTGAAACCAGGACGGGGACTCGGCGTGATCTTCACCGACGACGATGACGACGGCGATGCGGATATCTACGTGGCCAACGACACGATGATGAACCACTTCTTCCGGAATCTGGGCTCGGGCCGATTCGAAGAGATTGCTCTCGCCCTCGGATTGGGATTCGACGAGGACGGCCGTGCCGAGGGAAGCATGGGGGTCGATGTCGGTGACTTCGACCGCGACGGGCAGCTCGATATGTTCGTGACCAACTTCGAAAGCGAAGGCAACACGATCTACCGCAATTTGGGCGGTGGCAACTTCGTCGATGCAACCTACGCCGCGAAGCTCGCCCTCCCCAGCCTTTCCTGGGTCGGTTTCGGTACGGGTTTCTTTGACTTCGACAACGATACCGATCTCGATCTATTCGTTGCCAACGGTCACATCATGGACCACGGCCTTTCTGATGTGACGCGCTACGCTCAACCGAAGCAGATCTACGAGAACGAAGGAGGACTCTACCGCGACATCTCTCACGCCGCGGGCGAGCTTTTCCAGAGGGATCAAGTGGGCCGGGGAACCGCGTTCGGTGACTGGGACGACGACGGCGATCCCGACGTGCTGGTGATGAACAACAACGACGTGCCGAACCTGCTTCGCAACGACACCGAGAACGGCAATCACTGGATCCAGCTCCGACTGGTTGGCCGAGCCTCCAATCGAGACGGCGTCGGTACGAGGGTGCGGGTCGACGCCGGTGACAACGAGCAGATCGACGAGCTCCGTTGCGGTTACAGCTACTTGTCGATGCACGACTTGCGGATCCATTTCGGTCTGGGAATCGCCGATCGGATCGACCGGCTCGAAATTCGCTGGCCTTCGGGACTAGTACAGAGTTACTCCGATCTCACCGCCGACCGGATCGTCTTGTTGAAAGAGGGGCTCGAGGGGATCATGAGGTAAGACTTCACCGCTTCTCGAGTGCCGCGAGGCGCTCTTCCGCCTCGGCTCGTTTCTCCGGATCCGCGGAGCCTTGGCTCGAGAGGAATCGTCGATAGGCATCGGCCGCTTTGCTCGGCTGACCGGCGGTTTGATAGGCGAGGGCCAGGTTGAAGGTCGCCTCGGGCCATTCGGAACGAAGCGCGAGAGCCTTCTCGAACGCCTCCACGGCGCTCGTGGCCTTCCTGGCGCGGAGATATGTGTTCCCGAGGCTGAACCAAATGGAAGGCTCTCGGGGAGCGTCATCGGCCGCCTGCTTGAGCTGCGCGAGCGCGGCATCTACCTTTGCCTGCTGCAAATAGACGAGAGCGAGGTTCCGGCGAACTTCCGGGCTCGTTTCACCGAGCGAGAGGGCTCTCTCCAGCGTGCGCGCCGCGAGCGACAGCTCGCCGGCGCGTCCGTAAATTGGGCCAAGAAGTATGAGGGCGCGCGCGTTCTCCGGATCGAGCTGCAGCGCTTCCTCGAGATGGGCTCTCGCTTCTTCATACCTACCCAGGGCGAGAACCGCTTCGGCGAGCGTCGCCTTGGCTCTCGCGTTCGTCGCCTCGCCCAAAAGCTCGATGGCTTCCAGCGGGCGGCCCGTCTCGGTGAGGAGCCGGGCGAGTGCGAAGCGTGCCTCGTGAAACTGCGCATCGCGCGCCACGGACTCCCTGAAATCGCGCTCGGCGCCCTCCAAGTCTCCGAGTTTGTGCGCAACCGATCCACGACGCCAGTAGTCCTCGGTGCCTTCCGGGCGAAGCTCGATCGCTTTCGTGTACGCGCCCCGCGCATCCTCGAGCCGACCGCTCTGTTCCAGCGCTTCGCCTCTCAGGACCTGGAGCTCCCGATAACGAGGAAACTCCGTGAGAGCCTGATCGGTGAGTACCAGCGCTTCTTCGGTACGATTCAGGAGGAGAAGAGCCGAGATGAGATTTTCCCAGTCTTCGGTTTCGAACTCGGCGATTCGATAGAGCTTCTCGAGCTCGAGTACTGCTTCCTCCAATCGCCCTTGGTGGGCGAGCACGCCCGCAATGCGCTTCTGCGCCAGGATGTTCTCGGGCTCGAGCGCTAGGATCTCCCGCAAGCCTTCGATTTGCCTCTCGGCCGAGACGTCGGGAGCGAGCAGCTCCTGTATGCGGTCGAAGATCTCGACCCGATCCTTCGGATCCGGAAGACCGCCGCCTGGCTGTCTCTGTGGGGCCGAGGCGACGTAACCCAGGCTTTCGAGTTGCCGCTTTGTCTCTTCGTCCACTGGCGTTGCCGACGCCCGGCTTTCGGACTTTGCGATCCCATCGAGCTCCCGGCGAAGTCTTCTTCCCACCTCGGGCGGATTCTCGGTCCAGAGGTTGTTCGCCTCCTCAGGATCCGCCCCGAGATCGTAGAGCTCGGGGCGCGGAGCCTCGATGAACTTGAACCCGTCTCTTCGCAGGAACCGAAGCTCGCTCCAGTTGAACTGGTACAGTGTGCCGAATGTCTCGCCGTAGGCCGACAGATCCTCCGCGGTTCCCGGGCCCAACCGGTCCAGCAAGCTGACTCCGTCCAACTTTCCCCTGGGGGAAATGCCCGCCAGCTCCAGAATCGTGGGAGCGACGTCGATGGAACGGACCTGGCTTTCGACCCGGGCCCCGGCAGGCACTCCCGGGGCTTTCAGGATGAATGGTACCTTCATCGTCGAGTCATAAACGAAAAGCGTATGCGTCGACTCGCCATGGTCGCCGAGGCCTTCGCCGTGATCGCCGATCACGATTATCGCGGCTCTGTCGTCCATTGCATCAAACAGCGGGCCGAGAGAGGCATCGGTGTAGGCCACCTCGGCGTCGTAGGCGCGTCCGGGATAGCGCTCGGCGTAGGCCGCCGGCGCATTGTGCGGCAAGTGAGGGTCGTAAACGTGGACCCAGACGAAGAGCGGATCGCGCTCGTGCGCTTCGATGAAGTCCAGGGCGCGCGCGACGACTTCCTCGGCGCGGCGCTCGGCGAATTGCATCGGGGCGTTCGTGTTCTCGTTGGGGAACTCGTCGTCGTAGACGTCGAAGCCCTGTTCGAGACCGAAGAGCCGATCGAGCACGAAGGCGCCGACGAAAGCTCCGGTCGCATAGCCCCGGTCCTTCAGAGTCTCGGCGACCGTTTCCACGTCGTCGGATAGGCGAAAGATTCCGTTGAAACGGATGCCATGAGAGCTCGGGTAAAGGCCGCTCAGGATCGAAGCGTGGGCGGGAAGCGTAATGGGTGCGGAGGTGATCGCCTGGGTGAAGATGGCGCCGGAGCGAGCCAGCCGGTCGAGATTCGGCGTCTCGACGTCGGATCCCATAAAGCCCATCCGATCGGGGCGAATCGTGTCGATGGTGACGAGCACGATGCGTTGGACGGGCTCTCGGCGCGGACCACAACCGGCGAGTAGCGATATCACCGCAGCGGTGATTGCAAGGCGAGATGCTGGCACGGAGCTAGTTTAGGATTCTGGCCTGTCGCTTTCCAGCGCGCAGCGGCAGGCGGAAGGGGAGGAGCGAGACGAAAAAGGAGCCGAAGCGGGCATAGCTCGCTTCGGCTCCTATCTTCCGAACTTAGAACTGGAACCGAAGGCCGATCTTCAGCGTGCGACCTCCGATCCACTCGATGATATTCCGGTAGTCGGAACCGGTGTTCAGGATGAAGTTCGTCTCCGCGTTGGAGTTGAGCAAGTTGTAGACGTCCGCCATCACACTGGCCGTGTACTTGCCCCCGAAGTTGAACGCCTTGTCGACCCGGATGTCGAGGATGCCCACGTTTTCCGAGCGGTTGTTCTCGATGTTCTCGAGGAAGACGTCGACGTTCCCGACCTCGGGGAGATTCAGGTTGGCGATGGGCGCCCAGGGAAAGCCGCTCTGGAAGCGGAAAGTCCCGGCGAGACCGAGACCGTGCCCGGCCTCATACCGCGTTCCAACCTTGAATCCGTAGTACGTGCTGTCCTGAAGGATGCCCACGTCCCGGTTGTACTCGGGATCCCACCGGTAAATGATGGGGTCGGCCACCAGCGGGCTCGTGGATACCGCCCCGGGCGAGCGCAGCTCGCGCCGCCACTGGTAATCGAAGTTCGCGTTCAAGAAGAAGTTCTGGCTGAAGCGCCGGTTGAGTGCGAACTGGATCGTGTCGTAGTCGCCGTCCGCGTCCGGGGCCTGGGCGATTCTGAGATCGTCGACGGGAGCACCCGGTGGAAGGGTCCGCAGGTGAAGAGTCGTCCCTTCGAAGCCCGGCGGGCAGTCGGGGCAAGGAATGTCGATGTTCTGCGTGAGCTTCTCCGTCGTCCGGGCGAGATTCACCGCGTAATAGTACGGAGCCTGCATGTGGACCCAGCTGTCCCGGATCTGCTTTCGCACGTACGAGAAACGAACCCCGGTATCCGCCCGGATCTCGTGCTCGACCGAGAACGAGAACTCATCCACGTACATGTTCTTCAAATCCGGATCGATCACCTGGCCGGCGGCGCCGCCGCCTCCGCCTACGAACTCACCGAGCTCCTGCTGGCCGTCGTAAATCCCGTTTCCGTTCGGATCGAGAAACTGGTACGTCAGGAACGAGTTTCCCACCGGATTGATTCCGGAGCTCATCGTCGTGGCGTTGGAGTAGTACCGGCCGTAATACGCCTTCAGAACGCTCTTCCCCCGTCCGGTGAGGTCGATGGTCCCGCCGACGCGGGGAGCGAAGGTGTTGAAATCCACGGCCGTCTCGCTCGTGACCGTGAAGGGGTCGAAGAACTCGGTCAGGAGCGGCTCCGCGGAATCGTCCAGGTAATACATGTGCTGGCGCCCGTAGCGCACGCCGAGGGTCAGCGTCAACCGATTGTTCGGGGACCAGACGTCCTGGAAATAGAGATCGGTGTGGGCGTTCCGGTCGTCGGGCGAAGTGGGCGTGTTGTAGAAGCGGATCTGGTTCACCCTTCCGAGCTGGCCGCTAGCGCAGGGGCTGCAGGGTCCGAGCGCGCTCGAATCCCGGTACCAGATGGCGCCCGAGTTGGTGTTGGCACCGAAGCGGTAGCTGTCGATCACGTACTCATACCCGAACTTGAAGTCGTGGCTTCCGCCGGCCGATGGGACGTAGTAGTTGAACTGGCCCGTGCTCTGCGGCTTCCAGCGCTGAGAGTTGAACGGCTGCCAACCGGCACCTCGTCTCTGGTTCGTGGTCGTGTCGATGCGGGGGGGATTGCTTGACGGGTCCACCGCCGGCGTCATGGGCCAGATCAGCCCGAAGTGGCCAACGAGGATATTGCTGAACAGGCGATCGGACCAAACTCTTTGCCACTCCGCCTTGTGGATGTAGCTCCAGCTGTCCTGGGCGAGGATGGATTCCGCGGGAATGGTCGAGGAGAGCGAGCGATAGGGTTTCTCCTTGCGGCTCCAGTGGCTGAATCCGATGAACTGGTCTTTCTGGGAGATCTGCCAGTTGATCTTCGCGGTGTATTCGTTGAAGAGGCCGATGTCGGTCGCGATGGAGGGGTCCCGACCAGAGATGATCTTATCGATCTTGAAGTAGTTATAGGCTCCATAGAACCAGAATTTGTCCCTCACCACCGGTCCACCGAGGTCGGTGTGGAACTCATGAAAACCCCTCACCGGAGCCGAGCTCCCGGCGCGGTCCGTGAGCGCCTGGTCGATGTTGTCGGTTACCATGCCCTCGGTCTCGAAATCGAAGTGCGTGAGGCTCGAGAAGTCGTTGCCTCCGCTCTTCCACGTCGCCACCACGTGAGAGCCGGGGCTCGACATCTCCACGTCGGCCCCTTGGGCGCTCACCCGGTACTCGTCGATGGCGTAGAAGTCATAGTATCCACCCGTCCAGCCGCCGCCTTCGGTGTTGTTGACGCCTTCGTTGCGGATGATGTTCTGGCCGATGATTCCGAAGCTGTCGTAGTTGAGTTGCTGGCTCTTGTGGGAGCCTCCGACATCGTACGACGACATTTTGATGCCCGGCGTCTGCCCGAGCACGGCCCACATGTCGGTGGCGCTGGGAACGTCCTGGAGCTCTTTGGTGTCGAACGTCGCCGAGACGCCCGTTTGCTTCACGTCGACGACAGGAGACTCGCCGGTGACGGTGATGGTCTCCGCCACCGTCGCGATCTGAAGGTTCGCATCGATGGTGAATGTCACACCGCTCGCGACGACGATTCCCTCACGCCGGAACGACTGGAACCCCGAGAGCTCGAACGTGAGCTCGTACGAGCCCGGGGGCAATGCGAGAAAGCGGTAGCTTCCGTCGACGTCCGTGGTCGCGGTGCGCTGGCCCATGACGCCCGCCCCCGTCAGCGTGACGGTGGCGCCGGGAAGCACGAGCCCTTGCGCATCTCTGACCACTCCCTGAAGCCGGCCCGTTCCCGCTTGAGGAAAGGCGAGCGCGGCTGCAAGGAGGACCCCTACGGTGAAATAGGAGATTTCACGCCTCATTTGGACAAGCCTCCTTCAAAAGGAACTACGAGAATGCACAGATCCGACGCGAAGTCAAATGTGCAATGGGTATGCCAGCGTTCTCGAGGCGAGCGTTCAAAACAAAATCATTGTTTTGTTGGAGTTAATGAACTCCGACATAGATAGATCGCAAGTAGTATTCAGATTCTTGTATCGTCACTACGGCCGATTGGAGAATCTCTTCATGCGTTCCTCGGCTTCGGCGCGCCGCCGCGACGACGGGATCGCTGAGGCTCGGCGCCATGAGCTGAGCGTCGTGGTATCCTTCGGCTCGAGCAGGGTGATGAAAAACTCAGCGCACCCTGCGCGAGCGGAGCGAGCCCGGCGCGCCTGCCGCGCCGTAAGCAGCCCGAGCCGTGACGGCTCGATCGATTACGGATCCCGCCACGGCATTGAGTACTCTGGAGAAATCGTGCGGCGCGCATTTCGGTTACTGGTTTTGAGCCTGGCTGCCGCAAACTATCCCGCTGTCGCATTCGCCGAGGGCCAGAAAGATCTCCCCGAAGCGGATCGTGCATGGCTCGAAGAGGAAGTTGTCTACATCATCACTGAAGTCGAGCGGGAAGCATTTCTGTCATTGCAGACAGAGGCCGAGCGTCAGGCATTCGTCGAAGCGTTCTGGCGAAAGCGAGACCCGAACCCGAGCACGCCCGAGAACGAGTACAAGACGGAACACTACGAGAAGCTCGCCTATGTAAACGAGTTCTTCGGTCGCGATACGTTCCGACGAGGCTGGCAGACCGACCGGGGACGTTACTACATTCTCCTCGGCAAGCCGAACACCCGGCGTCCTCTCGAGGCGAGCGATGCCATCTACCCGTCGGAGCTCTGGTTCTACAACGACCCAAAGCTCAAGTACGTCGGGCTCCCTCCCTTTTTCCACCTGCTCTTCTTCCGGCGGCAGGGCCTGGGCGAGTTCGAGCTCTACAGTCCTCTTTCGGACGGGCCAAGGGCGTTGCTCACGGGCTTTCAGTCGCCCGTGAGCGACTTTCGAGACGACGTCGAACAAGCCTACAACAAGCTCATGGCCATCGACGCCGAGCTGGCCCAGGCCTCCCTCTCCTTTCGCACCGACGAGGGTGATCAGGCGCAGTTCCAGAACCCCGCCTTCGGGACGCTCGAGCTTCTCGACGACATCGCCAACGTTCCCTTTTTCCAGCTCGACACCAGCTATACCGAAAGAC
>DASPGQ010000630.1 GCA_035620555.1 Vicinamibacteria bacterium | reverse complement strand
ATACCAACGGAGAGGACGTCGCCATCGGCGGTGAATAGGCCGATGATCTGTCGCGGCAAGAGCAACAGGGTGAGCATCGCCGTCGCCATGAACGAGACACCGAGCAGAATCGCGGTCCAGCCAGAGCGAGCGATTGCCGCGGGGTCGTGTCGGCCGGAGGCGCGTCCCACACGAACGGCGGCCGCCGAGGAAACGCCGAGAGGAACCATGAACGTCGTCGAGGCCACGGTGATGGCGACCTGATGCGCCGCGAGCGAGGCGGGATCGAGCCGGCCCGCGAGGCCGGTCGCGACGGCGAAGAGGCCGAGCTCGAGAGTGATCTGGAAGGCCGCGGGGATTCCCAGATCGAACAAACGTCGGAAACGGCTCCACTCGGGGGCGAAAGAAGTTCCGCGAAGCTCCTTCCCCTGATGAAAGAGAACGCAACCGATCATGGCGAGCGCCATGAAGGCCCGAGACACGAACGTGGCCCAACCCGCTCCCACGACTCCGAGTCGCGGGAGCCCCAGGTTTCCGAAGATGAGCGCCCAGTTGGTGAGCGCGTTGATCGCGTTCGCGGCGATGAGAATCACCATGACCGCCGTCTCATGGCCGGTGGCCTGAAGAAATCGACGCGAAGCGGAATACAGAAGCAGCGGCAGAAGGCTGTAGACGACGGGCCGCAGATAAGGAATGGTGAGCGCCAGCACGTCGGGATGGATGCCGAAATCGGGAAGTAACCCCACGACTCCGAGGAGCACGGCCGTCAGGGGGAACGTGAGCAGGCACGCGGCGTAAACCCCGTGGAGAAACGATCGTCGACACTCATCGAGTCGTCCCGCTCCGTGAGCCTGGGAGATCATCGTGTCGAGGCCGAGCAGGAGTCCCATCCCGAAGATCGTGATCCCGAGAAAGACCGCGGTTCCGAGTGCTACCGCGCCAATGGCCTCGGCGCTGAGACGGCCGACCATCAGCGTGTCCACGGTGCCCATCGCGGTCCAGCCCAGCTCGGCGACCACGACGGGAGCGGCGAGGCGCAGCATCGGGCCCCACTCGGAGCGAAGAGAGCGAATGCTCAAAGCGCCCGAATATCGCGAAGAGCGTTTTCCAGTGCTCGCAACGCGTGCTCGATGTCCCGGGCTTGCACGAAACCAAGATGGCCGAGCCGCAGGATCTCGCCCCGAAGTCGCTCCTGCCCGCGGGCCAGGATGGTGTCGTAGCTCGTGCGCAAGCGCTCCACGAGCGCTGGCTCGGCGACGCCCTCGGGCACACGGAACGCGGTGACGGTGGACGAGGCATGCCGTTCGTCGGCGAAGAGCGGAAGCCCCAGGGCTTTCAAGCCGTCTCGTGCCATCCGCGCGACGTCGCGATGTCGCGCGAAGATCTTCTCCCTCGTTTCCTCGAGCATCAGATCGAGAGCGCGGTCGAGGGCGAATACGATCGGAAGAGTCGGGGTAAAAGGAAACGTCCCCCGCTCCCGCGCCCGGCGATAGGGCTCGAGGTCGAAGTAAAAGCGCGGCATCGAAGCCTTCTCCGCCGCGTCGAACATCCTTTCCGACACGAAGAGAAGACTCATGCCCGGCGGCACACCCCAGGCTTTCTGAGATCCGGTGATCACGAGATCGATGTCGAGCGCGTCGATGGGAAGCGGCATCGCTCCGAGACTCGATATCGCGTCCACGAGGACGAGAGCATCGCTTTCGGTCCGGACGACTTCGATGAGCTCCTCGATGGGGTGGGCGATCCCCGTCGAGGTCTCGTTGTGCGTAAGGAGAACCGCGCGGACATCGTTCACCCGCCGGAGCATGGCGCGCAGCTCGTCGGGCTCGGCTACCTTGCCCCACTCGACCATCATCCGATGCACCTCGGCGCCGAAAGCATTCGCGATCGCGCAGAATCGTTCGCCGAAGACTCCAGCGCTCACGCCGACGACGCGGTCCCCCGGGCTGAGCGAGTTCGTGACCGCGGCCTCGAGCCCTCCGGTTCCACTGGCCGAGAGCAGTACGATTTCTCGTTCGGTCTCGAGGTAGCGAGATAGCTTGGACAGCACCCCTGACAGAAGCACGCCCATCTCGGCGCCGCGGTAATCCATCATCTGGCGCGAGAGGGCGTCGAGCACCTCGTCGGGGCAGGGCGTCGGCCCGGGAATGCGCAGGTTCACGTTCTTCATGAGGTGGTCCCCAGATAGATCCCTTTCGGATCCAGAGTCTCACGCAGGAGGCGAAGGATGCTCTCATCGGGCGGACTCGTCGTCACGACGGGCTCTTTGACGCGAAGCGGCCAGCTCACTTCGGAGCGCGCCTCGGCCAACGTAACCCCCGGATGGAGCTGTTCGAGGATCATCTCGCGCGTTGTCGGCTCGAAACCATAGACGCCCAGGTTGGTGATGACTCGGGTGGGCCCTCCCCGCCTGGCGCCGAGAGCTTCGCGGGAGCCCCCACCTTCGTAGTGTCCGACGCTCGTGCGAAAGTCCAGCTTTTCGGGAAATTTGCTGCGCTTCTGCGGGAGGAGCACGATGGTCCTCTTCGCGAGCCAGGAGATCTCGGCCGCACCTCCCGAGCCGGGAAGACGCACTTTGGGAGCGTGATAATCGCCGATGACCGTGGTATTCAGGTTCCCGAAGCGGTCGATCTGGGCGGCTCCGAGAAAACCCACGTCGATACGGCCGCCCTGAAGGAAGTAGCAGAACGTCTCCGACATCGGAAGAACCTGGAGTGATCCGGTGACGAGACACGGATCGCCGATCGAGATCGGGAGTCGATTGGGCCGCGAGCCATAGACACCGGATTCGTAGACGAGCTGCGCGTTGGGCGCATGCGTGCGGAGGGCGAGATTGACGGCCAGGTTCGGAAGGCCGATCCCGACGAAGACGACGTCGCCGTCCGAGATCTCTCGCGAGGCGGCGACGGCCATGAGCTCCGAACGAGTCGCCTCAGCGATAGAGGCCATAGTTCACTGCGCGAGACAGGAAGGGCAAGGGCTTCAGCCGCTCCCTGAGCTCGGGATCCAGTCGTCTTTCGTAAGCTACCCGATCCTCGACGCCGTAGACCAGTTCGTCCAGATAGCGCTCGATGCCCTCTTGAGTGCGACTCAATGCGTCCCAGGTGACATAGAAGTCGTTGTCCCGGTCGTAGTAACCCTGCACATAGCTCGGGTGCGCCCCGAAGGGCTCCTCGACGACGGCACTCACGATGATGCCGGGGATGAGCGTTCGATTGGGGTCCGACCGAATGGCCTCTTCGTCGACGACTTCCTCGACGACCACGATGACCTTCCTGGCCGCGAAAGCGGCCTCTTTCTGAATGCCGAGAAGACCCCAGACCTGGGTGTTGCCCTGCTTGTCGGCCCGCTGGGCGTGGACGATGGTCACGTCAGGTGTCAGCGACGGGACGGCATAGAGAGCTTCTCCCGTAAAGGGGCAGGTCACGGGTCGAATGTTGGGGTTGACGTGCGGCAGCTCGGTACCGTGGTAGGTCACGAGCGGCATGAAGGGCAAGCCCGAGGCACCCGCCTTCAGGCGCGAAAGAAGTCCGAAATGAGAATATTCCTCGATCTCGAGCGGCCGAGGGACGCCCTTTTCGATCGCCCTCCGTATCGCGTGAAGCGAGCCCACGCCCGGATTGCCAATCCACCCGAAGACGAGCTTTCTGGCGACACCGGCGGCAACCATCTGGTCGTAGATCAGATCCGGGGTCAGACGACAGAGCGTCAAGTCCTTCTTTCGCTGGCGGATGATCTCGTGCCCGGCGGCGAAAGGAATGAGGTGGGTGAACCCCTCCGCAGCCACGACGTCGCCATCGTCAACGAAGCGCGCGATCGCTTCCTTCATGGTGAGACGTTTGTCGCTCATTTGGCCGCCGGTACTCCCATCACACGTTGTTCAGGATGCGGAGCGCGGTCGCGTGGTAGATCTGATCCTTCTCGCTGTCCGGGATGCGCAGCGAGCCGATCGTTAGAAGAGTCTCCTCGATGGAGCCCAGAAGGTGCGGGTAATCGGTTCCGAGGGCAATGTGGTCCGTACCCACGAGGTCGCGGACGAGGCCGAGGGTCTCGGGGCTCGAGGAGACCGTGCCGTAATAGAGCTTCTTCAGGTACGTGCTCGGCGGCCGGTCGATCTTCTCCCGGCAAGCGACGAAGTCGTGATAGCCGCGGTCGAGCCGTGCCATCCAGTAGGGAATGGCACCTCCGAGATGCGGGATGATCCATCGGATACGAGGGAAGTCTCGGAACAGCCCGTCGTAACACATGCGGGCCACGGCGAGGGAGGAGTCGAAGAGAAATCCCACGATGGGACCGAGAACGTAATCTTGGAGCTGTTCCGCCATTCCTGACGGCATCATCGGATGAATGATGATGCAGAGCTCTCGGCGGTTCGCCTCCTCGAAAAACGGCCGGAACCGTGGCTCGGTCAGGGGCTTTCCGCGTATGTGGCTCAGCAGGATCACGCCGTTCAGTTTGAGCTCGCCCAGTGCCCGGTCGAGCTCGGCGAGGGCCGCGTCGGGGACGTCCATGGGAATCGAGGCGAATCCCTTGAAACGCGTCGGATGGGTGGCAATGAGCTCGGCGTAGGAATCGTTGAGCCGCCGGGCGATCAGAGGCTCCGAGGCCTCGTCGGCGAAGTAGACGTTCGGCACGGAGACCGAGAGCACCTGGACGTCGATTCCCGTCCGATCCATGGCTTGCAGACGCAGAGAGACATCGGTCATAGGCGGCTGGATGCCGAAGAAGCGAGCGCCGCGAAACTTGATGATGCGCGTGCCCGCGGCGTCGGTGTCGAACGTATAGTCTTCGCCCCCCATCTCGGAGATCATTCGGAAGTACGTCTCGGGGTAGTAGTGGTTGTGGATGTCGATCTTCCGGCTCGACTCCGCTCCCGAACCGACCGACGACGCGCTCAGCGCGCCCACGACCCCGAGGAACTCCCGGCGCTTCATGACGCTCTCGTTCTCAACTCCTGAGGAGCCTCTTGTACCGGATCGCGTGAGGCTGGTCCGCCTCTTTGCCCAGACGAGCCCGCCGGTCCGCCTCGTAATCCGAGTAATTCCCGTCGAACCACACCGCCGCACTGTTGCCTTCGAACGCGAGAATATGGGTTGCGATGCGGTCGAGAAACCACCGGTCGTGACTCACGACCATGGAGCTTCCGCCGAACTCGAGAAGCGCCTCTTCCAACGCCCGCAGCGTATTGACGTCGAGATCGTTCGTGGGCTCGTCGAGCAGGAGGAAGTTGGCGCCCTCCTTGAGCATCCGGGCCAGATGGACCCGGTTGCGCTCGCCGCCGGACAGATCCTGGACGCGTTTTTGCTGGTCGGAGCCGCTGAAGTTGAAGCGGGCGACATAGGCCCGCGACGGAACCTCGCGCTTGCCCAGATCGATCGTGTCGTGGCCGCCGGAGATGATCTCCCAGACCGTCTTTTTTCCATCGAGGGCCCGGTCCTGGTCCACGTAGCCGAGCACAACGGTCTCACCGAGCCGGAGCGTTCCGGCATCGGGCCGTTCCTTGCCCGAGATCATCCGGAGCAGCGTCGTCTTTCCCGCGCCGTTCGGTCCGATGACGCCGACGATCGCCCCGGGGGGGACTCGAAACGACAGGTCCTCGATCAGCAAGCGCTCGTCATAGGCCTTTTGCACCCCGTCGGCCTCGAGGACGACCTGGCCCAGCCTCGGACCCGGCGGGATGTAGATCTCCAGCTCGTAGGCCACCTTCTCGTGCTCGGCGGAGACCAGCTCTTCGTAACGCGCGATCCGGGCCTTGCTCTTCTTGTGCCGCGCCCTGGGGGCCATGCGGATCCATTCGAGCTCGTTCTGAAGCGTCTTGCGTCGCCGGGATTCGGACTTCTCTTCCTGAGCGAGCCTCGCCTCCTTCTGCTCGAGCCAAGAGGAGTAGTTGCCCTCGAACGGAATCCCGTGGCCGCGATCCAGCTCCAGGATCCATCCCGCCACGTTGTCGAGGAAATAGCGGTCGTGAGTGACTGCGATCACCGTACCTTCGTAACGCTTAAGGTGCTGCTCGAGCCACTGGACGGTCTCGGCGTCGAGATGATTCGTAGGCTCGTCGAGGAGGAGGATGTCGGGCTCCTGGATCAGCAACCGGCAGAGAGCGACGCGGCGACGCTCGCCCCCCGAGAGAACGTCGACGGGAGTATTCGGAGGCGGACAGCGAAGGGCGTCCATCGCGATCTCGAGCTGGCTCTCGAGCTCCCAACCATTCGCGGCCTCGATCTTCTCCTGAAGCGTGCCCTGCCGTTCGAGAAGCCCCTCCATCTCGTCCGCGTCGAGGGGCTCCGCGAGCCTCTCGCTGACTTCCCCGAACTCCTGGAGCACCGCGATCAGCTCCGCCCGACCTTGCTCGACGATCTCTCTTACGGTTCTGCCCGATTCCAGCACGGGCTCTTGCTCCAGATAGCCGACCGAATTGCCCTTCGCGAACGTCACCTCGCCCTGATAGTCCTTGTCGAGCCCGGCGATGATGCGCAGGAGAGTGCTCTTGCCCGCTCCGTTGAGGCCGAGAACCCCGATCTTGGCGCCGTAGAAGAAAGAGAGGTAGATATCGCGAAGCACTTGCCGCTTCGGGGGGAAGACTCGCCCTACGCCGACGAGCGAGAAGATGATCTGACGATCGTTCGAAGCCATGGCCCGGAGCCGGCCATTATATCAGCGCTGTCGGCGGGAGCCTGGCTACGGCCGAGTCAGCGTGAACGTCCCCGTAAGCTCTCCCAGCGTGCGGGGTCCGCCGCTTCCAGAACATCGAGCGCTTCCTCGATCAACTGGCGGTGTCCCGAGCTTCCCTGGCGGCGGGCACGGACGACGACGTCTTCCATCGCATCCGCGATGCGCTCTGTCAAACGGTCGTCCGCCGACGAGAGGAGGCGCCTTCCCGCCCGAACTCGCGCCGTGTAGGACATTTGCTCGTCCTCCATGAGCCGAACGAAAGCCCGCTTCGTCGTCTCGTCGGAGTCGACGTACCCGTCGAGGACTGCCATCGAAGCGAGCACCACCGAGGTCGAGTAGTCGTCTTGGAGCGTGGCCGCGAAGGCGGACCGCACGTCTTGGTGTGCGCTTTGGCTCCCGAGCGCCTGCACCGCCTTGAGGAGAACGCTCGTCGAGTTGTCGCTCCGGAGCGCTCCGGCCACCGCCCTTCGAATGGGGTCGCGAGCGACGTGCGGCGCGGCCACGTCGATGGCCTTGAGCTGCACGCTGGTCGAGTTCTCCGGGGTCAATGCGCGCTCGAGAGCGCGGGGAGCCGCGTCGGTCTCCATATGATACGCGAGCGACTCGAGCGCGGCGAGCAGCACGCTCGTCGATATGCCGTCCTGGGCAAAGAGATCTTCGAGCGCTCGCGCGGCGGCCGGCTCGTTTCGACCTTCGCCAAGGACCCGCACCGCCGGGATCTGGACGCTCGTCGAGACCTCGCGACTGAGAGCCGCTCGGGCGGCAGCGCGCACCTGCGGCTCGGT
>DASPGQ010000629.1 GCA_035620555.1 Vicinamibacteria bacterium | reverse complement strand
GTCCCCGATCTCCTGTCGCGACTGAGTGACGCCACTCGGGCGTCTATCGAGCCGCTCGAGACCGCGTTTTGGAAGGAAGGACGAGTCCTGCCGGCCGAGAGCTTCGACTACCGGTCGATCCCCTATGGAGAGCTCTCTCTGAGCTACTCTCGAGGCGTCACCGCGGCTTCCTTCCTCTGGCTGTCCGCTTGGAAGAACGCGAACGGTGATTTCACCGGTTATCGATTCTCGAAGAAACCATGACGTACTCAATGCCGTGGCGGGACTCGTGAACGATCGGCCGCCCCCGCCCGTTCGCGACCAGGAGAACGTCGGATCGGGGTTAGAATAGCAGCCCAATGACCAGCACCAAGAGCGCCCTGCTGAGCGTGGCCAACAAGGATGGGCTTCCGGAATTCGCGAGAGGTCTTGCCGAGCGCGGGTATCGGATCGTCTCGAGCGGGGGAACCGCGCTCGCGCTCGAGCGCGAGGGCATCGACGTCGTCCGGGTCTCCGAGGTCACCGGGTTTCCCGAGATTCTCGACGGTAGGGTGAAGACGCTCGATCCGAGGATCCACGGAGGAATCCTCGCCCGACGCGACCTGGACACCGACATGGCCGAGCTGAATCGGCACGGCATCGGTCTCGTAGATATCGTCACCGTCAACTTCTACCCGTTCGAGAAGAAGGTCGCCGAGGGATGCGGGCTGGAGGAGGTCATCGAGAACATCGATGTCGGCGGGCCCTCCATGTTGAGAGCCGCGGCCAAAAATTTCCGATATGTTCTCGCCGTTACCGACCCGAAGGACTATCCCACCGTGCTCGAACAGCTCGATGAGGGCGTGGACATGGCGACGCGCGTCTATCTCGCGGCGAAGGCGTTCCGATCGAGCGCGCGTTACGAGGCGGCGATTTCATCTTACGTGGAGCGTCTTCGTGCCGAAGGGGATTCGATCGCCCTCGATGCCTACGAGGATGCGTCCTTTCCTTCGAGACTCACCCTCACGTTCGAACGGGTACAACTGTTGCGGTACGGCGAAAACCCGCATCAAGCGGCGGCTTTCTATCGGGACGCTCCCATCGGGATGGGCGGGGCGCAGCAGCTCCACGGAAAAGAGCTTTCGTACAACAACATCTTGGATCTCGACGCGGCGTTCCGCCTCGTGAGGGAGCTTCCGCGTGAGCGAGCCGCCGCTTGCGTCATCAAGCACACGAACCCTTGCGGGGCCGCGGTCGCCGACACTCTGGCCGAAGCCTATGTCCGGGCACGGGAGGCGGATCCCACCTCGGCATTCGGCGGTATCGTCGCGCTGAACCGTCGCGTGGACGCGGCGACCGCCGATGAGCTCTCGGCGACGTTTCTCGAAGCGGTGATCGCTTCGGGATTCGACGGAGACGCACTCGAAGTGCTCAAAGGACGGAAGAACCTGAGGCTGTTGCAAGTCGATGACGTCGCTTCCGCCTGGGCCGGCTCGAATTTCTTCCGTGTGGTCGGCGGTGTTCTCGTCCAGGATTGGGATCGCGAAGAGGAGGAGTTCGCGCTCGAGATCGTCACCCAGCGGGAACCGACGGAGATCGAGCGCCGCGCACTCGAGTTTGCCTGGATCGTCGCCAAGCACGTCAAATCGAACGCGATCGTCCTGGCGGGAGAGAACGTTCTGCTCGGCGTGGGTGCGGGTCAGATGAGCCGGGTCGACTCCTGTCGGCTCGCCGTCTCCAAAGCGCGCAGCTCGCTCCAAGGCGCGGTGGCCGCCTCGGACGCATTCTTCCCTTTCCCCGACGGTGTCGAGGTCCTGGCCGACGCCGGAGTAAGAGCGGTCGTTCAACCGGGGGGCTCGGTCCGCGACGAAGACGTGATACGGGTGGCCAACGAGCGCGGGCTTGCGATGGGGTTCACCGGCAGGCGACACTTTCGCCACTGACGTCTGGGCTAGTTCTTGTCGGCCCGGACGTTCGCCAGAAGCTCTTGTGGAAGGGCTACGGCCGTCCCCAGCTTGCCGACCACGATTCCGGCGGCGCGGTTCGCTAACTCGGCCGCACTCGCCAGGCTGGCCCCGGCGGCGAGCGCGAGAGCGGCGGTGGCAATCACGGTGTCTCCCGCGCCGGTGACGTCGAACACCTCACGCGCCCGCGTGGGGATGTGCAAAACCTGGGCGTCGCGTTCGTAAAGTGACATTCCCTGCTCCCCGCGCGTGATCAGCACCGCATCGCATTCGAGCTCATCGAGCAGCGCCTGGGCCGCTTGAGCGATGTCGTCTTCGGAATGGATGGCGATGCCGGTGAACCGTTCGGCTTCGCCGAGATTGGGGGTGAGGAGTCGAATTCCGCGATAACGCCGATAACGTTTCAGCTTGGGATCGGCGAGGACGGGAATGCCTGCCCGCTTGGCGAGCTCGATCCCTTTCTCGATGAGCCTGGGCGTCAGCGCACCTTTGGCATAATCGGAGAACACCATCGCTCGAGCTTTCGATGTCCGTCGCTCGAGCGCGTCGAGCATTCTCGTCTCGACGTTCCCATCGATGTCACTGGTCGACTCCCAATCCGCTCGAACGACTTGTTGGCTGTGGGCGATGATTCGGGTCTTGACCGTGGTGCGGCGCGAGGGGTCGGTGATCACCGTCTCGTCCGAGAGTCCGAGCTTCGCCAGGGCGAGCCGCAACTGACGAGCGGGCTCGTCGTCACCGAGCACTCCCACGAGGAGAGGCTCCGCTTCGAGGCTCGCGAGGTTCTTCGCCACATTCGCCGCGCCGCCGACATGAAGGTCTTCGCGCTCGATCTCCACCACGGGTACGGGAGCCTCAGGGGAGATTCGCGACACTCGTCCCCAGACGAAACGATCGAGCATCAGATCGCCGACCACGAGCACCGGGAGGCCTCGAGCGCGACTAAGAAACTCGGCAACTTCCATCAGTCGGAGGCTCTCTTCTCTCGCTCGAGGAAGAAAGGAACGGTCATGGTGAACAGCAACAACATCTGGAACTCGGAATCGCCAAAGTTGTACTCGAAGAGGCCTGCGGAAAATGCCGCGACCATTACGCCCAGAGCGGCCGCGGCGAGAGCACGCGAGATCTCGTCATCGGGTTTGGCCCGGCGAAAGCCGCGGATGCTCGCGATCAGAGCGAGTCCGAAGAACCACAGCCAGGAGATCCCACAGATCAACCCGCGCTCGGCAGAGATTTGAGCGAGGTTGTTATGAAGGTGCAGATTCTCGCGCAACGGCGCTTCTTCCACCATGTAGATCGGGTAGACGTCGGGTACCATGTCGGGCCCCACTCCGAGAAGAGGATGATTGGCGATCATCCGCGCGCCGGCGCGAAGCATATACATCCTATCCCAGCCAGACACATCGGGCCTGAGGAACGAGCCCAGGCGTTCCTCCACGTCCCCGGGGAGAACGAGGATGGCCCCGATTCCCAGCACGGGGAGGGCCAGAAGCAGGCGGCGATTCCTCACCCATATCAGGAGAATGGAAGCCGCGAGCGTCCCAACCCACGCACTTCGAGTGAGAGTGAAGAGCAGCGCGAGTCCGATCACGGCCAGGCTACTTCCCAGAAACCACCGATATCTGCGTCGGAACAGCAAGTGCGCCACCGCAAGCACGGAAGCACACATGAGGAGGCCCGAATAGGTCATGTAGTGCCCCATGAAGCCCCGGATTCTGTTATCGAGATCACCCAGATCGGACAGGGTGTACTGCCATAGGCCGAGCAGGGCCCCCAGGTCGGCCACGGCAATGATGAGAAGGGTGAGGCTTTCGAGAGTCTCTTTTCGACGGAGGACGCTCACTAGCAGATAGGGCACGACCAGAAGAAGTAACTTCTTGCTGGCCAAGAGACTAGCGTGGGGGGCGAACGAGAAGATGGCGGAGGCGAGGCTTGCTCCCGCATAGACGGCGAAGGCGCGATCCAGTGGAAGCCTGACGAAGGCGGTCTCCCGCCTTCGGAGGAGAACCAGCCAGGCGAGGACGACGATGGCGAGCACGATCTCCGACGCGGCGATGGAGATCTGAACCAGCGCGAGCCAGACCGCAACTCCGTAGACGAAAAGGGATTCTCCGGGGAATGGGCCGGTTGTCGTTCGCGACACGGCAACGGTCCGGGCTTCGACGATCATCGGTGTACGGTCGCCCGCGAACAATACCATAAGGGGATCGGAGCCCTCGGCAACAAGCGTTATAATTTGATGTGAGGCATCATTGAAGATAACCGCCGTCGTCGCTCTCGCTGGCGTGCTGCTGGCCGCCGGTGGGAGGGTCGTTCAAGCACAACCGGCCGGGCCGGCCGAATCCAAAGCCGAGGCTTACTACCAGTTCTGCCTCGGTCGGATGTACGCCATGCAGATGCAGCTGGATCGCGCCATCCCGCATTACCTGCGAGCCGCCGAGCTCGATCCCGAGGCGGCTTACCCACTGGTGCAGCTCGCCGAGCTCTATCAGCGACAGAGAGACATCGACAAAGCGATCGAGAGTGCGAAGAAAGCGGTCGAGCTCGATCCGAACGAGGCGGCCGCCTACCGTATCCTGGGAAGACTCTACTTCGCGCTGCTGCGCGACAATGGAAGTCCCGACTTGGCGCCGCTCGCGGTCGAAGCGTTCGAGCAGGCGGTGCGCCTCGACCCGGGCGACGTGCAGAGCCGTACGGAGCTCGGCCGTCTGTTGCTGGCAAACGGCCGCTTGTCGGATGCCGCCGGGCATCTCGAGGAAATCATTCGGCAGGAGCCACGAGCGTACTACGAGATGTACCTTCTCGCGCAGGTGCGAAACGGAGAAGGAGACGTCGACGCGGCCATCCGGCTCCTGCAACAATCGCTCGCGGTCCAGCCCCGCCAGCCCGAGGCCCGCGAGCTCCTGGTACGGCTTTTGACAAAGGAAGAACGCTTCTCCGAGCTTTCGACGGTTTACGGCGAGCTCGTCGATGCGGACCCGGAAGATGTCGAGTCGCGGATTCGTCTCGCGGATGCGCTCGCGAACGCAGGCGAGCTCGAGCGGGCCCGCGAGGAGTTCGAGGCGGCGCTCGAGGGCGATCCCGAAAACGTCATCGGCACCGTGGGACTGGGCATGGTGCTGCGCGAGCTCAAAGACCTGGACCGGGCTCAGGAAGTATTGCAACGGGCCATCTCGCTCGAGCCTGAACACGTGCTCGCAAGGTTCACCCTGGCCGGGGTCTTCGAAGAAAAACGGAGATACGACGAGGCCATCGTGGAGTGGCGCAGGCTCCTCGAGCTGCCAATCGAGCATGTGGAGGAAAGCCAAAAGAAGCTCCGTAAAGCCGAATACTGGGCGCACATCGGTTTCGCACAGGGTGAGCTGAATCGCCATGAGGAGTCCATTGCTGCATTCGTCGAAGCGAAGAAACTTGCGGAAGGCGACGAGCGATTCGAGGCTTTTCACGTTCAGGCGCTCCTGGCAGCCGATCGGGCCGCCGATGCGCGGAAGACGTTGGACGCCGCGATGTCACGGGCGACGCCACCGAGCCCTCGGCTCAGCATGCTCGATTTTCAGGTGGTCGAGGCCCTCGGACAACCCGAAACCGCGATCCAGAAGGCGATCGCGCTATGCGAGGACGAGCCAGAGAACGAAATGCTCGCCCAGGCCCTCGTCGAGATCTATCAGCGACAGAAGCGTTACGAAGATGCCGAGGCGTTTCTGCGCTCCCGGCTCGAAGCTCGCCCCGACAGCGTCGGTCTCTTGTTCCAGATGGCGGCCATCCAGGAGCGATTGGGGAAGTTCGACGAGGCCGAGGCTCTGTTCAAGAAAGTTCTCGAGCGGGATCCCGACAGCGG
>DASPGQ010000628.1 GCA_035620555.1 Vicinamibacteria bacterium | reverse complement strand
TACTATCATCTCCGTTTCTGACCGCCATCGAAGAGAAGGACCAACACGGCATCGCGAGAATCGGCGCGGCCTTCCACCCGAGCGGCTTACTGGCACGGCGCTTGCTTTCCGAACCGATGTCGGGCCCGTCTGACAAAGACAACGATTAGCCGGAACAGGCGAAAGGGCCCGACGACGGAGATGGATATTGATAGGAAACAAACAAAGGAAACCAATACATGAATAAATTACGGTTCTCGATCCCCTTCATCTGTCTCGCTGCTTTCCTGGCGTCGGGTTGTACGGCGACGAAGAATACCGGCATTGCCGTAGGAGCGGGCGCCAAGGAAGCCACTCAGCAGGTGGGTGATGCGGCCACGGATGCGAGCATCACCGCGGCGATCAAGATGAGGATGGCCGACGATCCGGTGGTGTCTGCGATGAAAATCAACGTGGATACCACCGACGGGAAGGTCACACTGAGCGGGACGGTTCGGAATGCGGCGGAAGAAGACCAGGCTGTGAGCCTGGCGAGGTCGGTGGATGGCGTCAAGAGCGTCGATTCCAAGCTCGTGGTGCGGCGGTAGTCTTCTTCGCGATGAGCGGCGAGGTTCGCTGCATGCCCTAGTGGCAGATGGCGTCGAGGACGCAGCAATCGGAAGGAGGCTGTCATGACGCGTGCTGCTAGAGGGTCGCGTTTTCACCTGTTCCTCGTCAAACCGTCGAAGTACGACGACGAGGGCTACGTCGTACGCCACTGGCGCGGCGTGCTCCCGAGCAACACCCTTGCTTGCCTCCACGGCCTCACCGAGGATGTGCGCCAGAGGGGGTTCCTCGAGCACGTCGACTTCACGGTGCATCTCATCGATGAAGCGGTTCAAAAGGTCCCGGTGCGAAGAATTATCCGGCTGAACCAGAGATCCGGAGACCGGGTCGTTGTCTCACTGGTGGGAGTTCAGACGAACCAGTTCTGTCGTGCGACGGACATCGCTTTAGCGCTGCGACGCGAAGGAGTACCCGTTCTCATCGGCGGCTTCCACGTGAGCGGCACCCTATCGCTGTTCTCCACGGTGTCGCCCGAGATCCAGGAGCTCCTCGACGTCGGCGTGAGCGTCGTCGCTGGCGAGGTCGAAGATCGATGGGCCGACCTGCTTCGCGACGCCTGGGGGGATCGCCTGAAGCCCATTTACCGGTTCGTCAATGATCTTCCGGATCTCGCCAATGCCCCGCGCCCGCTCATCCACAAGCGCTACCTGAGCAAGTTCGTCTCGTCCAACTTCGGCACCATCGATTGCAGCCGTGGCTGTCCTTTCAACTGCTCTTTCTGCACCATCATCAACGTGCAGGGGCGCACGAGTCGAAACCGATCGCCGGCCTGTGTGGCGGAAACGATCCGCCTGAACTATCGGCAGTCGGGGGTCGACTTCTACTTCTTCACGGACGACGACTTTGCCCGCAATCCGGCCTGGGAGGGAGTCTTCGATGAGCTCATCGCGCTGCGCGCCGAAGGCATTCCGATCAAGTTCATGATTCAAGTGGACGTCCTCTCGTACAAGATCCCGCGCTTCGTAGAGAAGGCCGCCCGGGCCGGTTGCCGCAACGTCTTCATCGGAATGGAGAGCATCAACTCCAAGAACCTCAAGGCCGCCGGCAAGACGCAGAACCATGTGGACGACTACAAGAACCTGATCCGGGCTTGGCACGATCGACGCGTTAGCACGCACGTTGGATACATCATCGGCTTTCCCCACGACACCGAGGAGAGCGTGCGCGGAGACGTCGAACGGCTGATGAAGGACGTGCAACCCCACCGCGCGTCGTTTTTCATGCTGACCCCTCTTCCCGGCTCGCGCGACCACAAAGAGATGGTGGAAGCGGACGCCCCCATGAGCACCGACTTCAACGTGTTCGACTCCTTCCATGAAGCCATGCCCCACCCAAACCTCACGGACGGTGCATGGACACGCGCCTACCTCGACGCCTGGCGGAGCTTCTATAGCTTCGACAACATGAAGGCGGTGCTCTCTCGCGCCCACCCCGACAACTATTGGGACATCTTTCTGAATTTCCTCTGGTACAAGAACTCGGCGCTCAACGAGGGTGCGCACCCGATGATCACCGGATTCTTCCCGCTGAAGGACCGAAAAAGCAGGAGAACGACGTTCCCGCTGGAAGGTCGGTTGGCGCATGCGCGTCGGCGTTTATACGAGATTCATCGATACCTTCGCGACGCTTTGCGCTTGATGCTCGAAATGGAGGAGCTATGGCTCCAAACTCGCAAGCGCGGTGAGACCGAACGTCGCGTTCTCGCGGAGCTCTCCCGCATGAGGAAAGAGCTCCGGCGCAACCTCCGGCTCCGGGAGCTTCAACAGGCTTACGCGCGGGCCAGGTCGCACTTGCCGTCGGTGGAAATTCCCTCGCGCCTCAGGCTGATGCTCGAGGGTACCGCTTCCCTTCATGCGAGCACGCTCTCGGGAAGCCGCAGGGAGCTCGCCCAGTTTTGGATCGACATCCGGCGTCGGTTGCGCGAGGGGCGCATCGATGCTCTCTTGCGTGTGGACCGCATCGTGTTGAACGGGCTTCGCGAAGGTCTCCTGGCGGCGGAGTTCTTTTCAGCCCTCGTCACTCGGGAACCTCCAAATCTGTCCCGTCAGGCGCGTGGGTAGAGTTTGAGCTCGAGGTCGACCAACTCCACTAGAGACGCCCTTGGTCGAGCCGGATTCGCAAATAAACCAGCCACGTCTTCAGTTTCGTACCGTGCTTCCACCTCTGGGGCGGCGAATGGCCGCACTTTGTAGAAAGGGGACTTCCCCGGTCTTCTCGTGCGCACCCCACCCGGTTTGCCTCTGACGTTTAAGCCTCGCCGCCGCATCAACGTAGGAGAAAACAGGACGTTTCCGAAGGGATGGGCTCGGCTCTTGCAGTAGCAATCAATCGGCGGCTTCGACAACCGAGTTGAATATCGACGAGGGGTTGGCGCACGCCAGGAGGAAATCATGGATTTAGCATCGACAAATCTATTCATTACGCTCATCATCGGGGGCATCGTCGGCTGGCTGGCGAGCATCGTGATGAAGGCCAACGGCCAGATGGGAATCCTGTCCAACGTCATCGTCGGCATTTTCGGATCGTTTCTCGGCGTC
>DASPGQ010000627.1 GCA_035620555.1 Vicinamibacteria bacterium | reverse complement strand
AATATGAAGATGTCTGGCAGGTTCTTGACTTGCCTGTTCGTCGTACTGGCGGTCGTCGCAGGCGCGGCCACCGCACAGGAGCTGCGCGGCCGTATCGACGGAGTGGTGACGGACAACACGGGAGGTGTTCTCCCCGGCGTCACCGTCACCGTCTCGGGTCCCGCTCTCATTCAGCCGCAGGTCGTGGTGACCGGATCCGACGGCAGCTATCGGTTCCCGGCTCTTCCCACCGGCCTGTACACGCTGGTTTACGAGCTTCCTGGTTTTCAGACCGTTCGGCGCGAGGAGATCCGAGTCGGTCTGGCCACGACCGTAACCATCAACATTCAGATGCCTCTCGCCGGGGTCGAGGAGACCTTGACCATCACCGGGGAATCTCCGGTCGTGGATGTGAAGAACACCAACGTGGGGACGAGCTTCACCAGGGAGCTCATGCAGGACATTCCGAACGCCCGTGACATCTGGGCCGCGATGGCTCAGGCGCCGGGGTTTCACATGACGTCTTATGACGTCGGAGGCTCGCACACCGGAACCCAGACGGGTTACTCCACTTACGGGTTCGAGGGCCAGAACAAGACGCTCCTCGAGGGCATCAACGTCACCGAGGGACAGGACGCGAACGCGGGATACTTCGACTTCGGAAGCTTCGAGGAGTTCTCCATCGGCGGCGCGGGGAACATGGGCGAGCAGACCGGCCCGGGGGCGTTCCTGAACCTGACGGTGAAATCGGGAGGGGACAACTTCTCGGCGAACGTCTACTACGACTACGAAGGGGATGGCACGATCTGGAACAACGTGCCTTCGGAGCTTGCGGGAGGTGGCGGAGTGCAGGACGGCTATGTCTCGCCCCCCGACGGCATCACTCGGGGAAACCAAATCACCAAGCAGTACGACTTCAACGTCAATGGCGGCGGCCCGATCGTAAAGGGCAAAGCGTGGTTCTTCGCCGGCTACCGAGACAACAACCAGTACAAGGTAATCACCGGACTTCCCAACGAGGAGGCCCAGAGCCAGCTGGTCAACTACACCGTGAAGGGCACGTACCAGATCGACGCCAGAAACCAGATCATCGGCTTTTTCAACCAGAGGACGAAGTTGCAGCCCCTACGGGAGTTGTCACTCGCCGTTCCCACGGAGACCGCCTGGTATCAGAGCTCCAAGAACCGCCCGATGAAGGTGGAATGGACCAGCGTACCGAACGAACAGGTTTTCTTGGACTTTCAGTACGCCTATTGGGGAAACTACTTTCCGCTCTTCCCGAGCTCGACGCAAAGTACTTCTACCGAAGGAGTTCCCATTGGTAGAGTGGACCTAGCGACCGAGCAGCATTCCGGCGCGCAGTCCTACTACCACGACCGGACGACGCTCAAACCGCAGTTCTCGGGAAGCGTGTCGTACTTCAAGGATGACTGGGGCGGGAGTCACAGCTTCAAGTTCGGCACGGAAATCCAGAGGGAGCAACGGAAGTTCCTCCGGTTCCAGCCGGAGAACATCTGGTACCGCGACCGTAACGGGGTCCCGGAAGAGGTCTGGATCTACAACACCCCCAACGAAGGGATCAACGACACCTTCGGAACGGCGTTCTACGCCCAGGACTCCTGGACGCTCAACAGCCGGCTCACACTGAATCTTGGCGTGCGTTTCGATCGCTACTCGATCAGCTGGCCGGAGCAGAGCTTCACACCGGAGCAGGGAGACTTCTTCGCGCCGGTGACGACACCATCGACCGATGTGGCCACGCTCACCTCGATCGGGCCTCGCCTCGGTTTCGCCTACGACTTGACTGGCCAGGGAAAGACCGTGGTGAAGGGCTTCTGGGGCCGGTTCTATTTCAACCCCTCGACCGACATCGGCTCTCTCGAGAACCCGGTGGGTGAGGCGGAGCGCCAGTACCGGTTCAACGATCTGAACGGAAACCTCCTTCTCGATCCCGGGCCCGATGGCTCTCTCGCGAGCTCACCCGAGCTGGGAGCCTTTTTGAGAACGCGAGGTGGGGCGGGATTCGTGCGCGTCGACCGCGCCCTCGAAAATGCGTTCGGGGACGAGGCATCCTTCCACGTCGAGCACGAGCTTCGGGAGAATTTCTCGGTTCGAGGCTCGTACGTGTACAAGAACCGTCGAAACGGCTGGGGTGAGGTGGATCTCGCTCGTTACAATGAGTACTCGATCCCCTTCACCTACAACGACGCCGGCGCCGACAACGTTCGTGGGACGGGAGACGATCAAGTCATCGAGCTCGTCGATCGCCCGGCAGGGATCGGCAGCGATCGAGTCATGACGAATCCGGGAAACATCGAGGGAATGCCGGACAACTCGGGGAACTACCACACGTTCGAGATCGGGGTGAACAAGCGATTCAGCGAGAAGTGGCTCCTCCTGACGTCGTACGAGCACAGCTGGCTCACCGACTGGCTGCGGGCCGCTAGCTCGACCAGCGGGCTCGGAGTCCTCAGATCGCTGAGACCGACGCTCACCACCTGGCTCTGGCGGCCAAACCAGCGCTACCTCGGGCAGGGGGAAACGACGTTCTGGAACTACAAGCTCGTGGGACGTTACATGTTCCCCTACGAGGTTGGTGTGAGCGCGTCCTTCAAGCTCCAGAGTGGCTATAACTACGCCCGCGAGCTCAGCGTGAACCTTCCGAATGCTGGAGCGGAGTTGATTCCGGCCGAGGCGTTTAATGCGAATCGGGCCCCGAACGTCGGGATCCTCGATCTCCGCTTCGAGAAGTCGTTCGCTCTCGGGGCTCCCGGACGGGTTACCGGCATGGTGGACTTCTTCAACCTGACCAACTCCGGTGTGGTCACCAATGCCCGCAACCGCTCGGGCAGCCGCTATCACGAAGTGATAGCCATTCTGGATCCGCGGATCGTGCGGTTCGGAGTCCGCTGGGAGTTCTAGCGAGCAGGGCTGAAGAAAGCCAACTCTCGAAACAGGATACCCCCGGGGGCGACCCCGGGGGTTTTTTGTTGTGTCCTCTAGCGCCGTCGTCGTGCGGCTGTTGCCGCACGACATGGGGCACCGGACCCAGAAGAGAGGCCGGACAGAACGTCGAGGCGCCGATTTCGAGAGGAAACTCTCTGGCACGCAGGCTGCATCAATTAACGGCGTAGTGGCGGCGCTGTCGCCCTTGTCGATGGAGAACGAACATGCGCGTGCTCGTCACCTGGGGCTCGAAACATGGTGGTACGGAAGGAATCGGCCGCATCCTCGGAGAAGCTCTCGAACGGCGCGGGTACGACGTCGTCGCCGTGCCGGTGAACGAGGTTCGCGAGCTCGAGAAATTCGATGCGGCGATCGTCGGCGGAGCGCTCTACGCGAACCGCTGGGCGGGCAACGCGCGGCGGTTCGTGCGCCGCAACGTCGAGCGGCTACGCAGCATCCCCGTCTGGTTCTTCTCGAGCGGGCCGCTCGACGATTCCGCCGACCGTGAAGACATCCCCGCCACCCGACAAGTCGCCGCTCTCGCCGATCGGGTCGGCGCGAAAGGGCACATCACCTTCGGGGGCCGGCTCGAGCCCGACGTCAAGGGCTTTCCCGCGAGCGCGATGGCCAAGACCATGAGCGGCGACTGGCGGAATGCCGACCGCATCAACGCCTGGGCGGCCGATCTAGCGCGCCAGCTTCCCGATGCGGTTCCGGGAACGCCCACAGAGCCCGGCGCCCGTTCTCTCCCGCGCCTTTTGGCCCATGGCATCGTCGGCTGGGCACTGTGCGCGGCCACGATGGGTCTTCTTCTCGGCCTCGTGAGCCTCAACGCCGCGCTGGTCCTCCACGCGATCGCCGCACCGCTCTTCTTCGTTGCGGTCGCCTGGAGCTACTTCCGTGCCCATGGGGCTCGCGACCCGTTGCCCACCGCGCTCGGGTGGACGGCGATCGTGGCAGTATTGGATCTCGTGATCGTCGCCGGTGCCATCGAGAAGAGCTTCTCGATGTTCACGAGCGTCGCCGGCGTATGGCTCCCTTTGGCGCTGATCTTCTCGAGCTCCTGGGCAACGGGTGAAATCATGTCGATGATGCCTTGGCCCGATAGCAGGAGGCAGTCGGAGCGGAAGGCGGCGTAGCAAGACCGTCGCGGTGTGCGCGAGCCCGAACGTCATTCCTTCGCGCGATAGAGGATCTTTCCCGTTCGGATCGTGTAGCGGACGGCAGCGAGCGCTCGGATGTCGTCGGAAGGATCGCCCGAGAGAACGACGAGATCCGCGTCCTGGCCTCGGGCGATGCGCCCGGTTTGCCCGGCTCCGAATCGCTCCGCTGGCGTCGTCGTCAGAGAAGCAAGAATCTGCCGGAAGCTCATTCCCGCTTCGGCCATCAAGACGTATTCCTCCACAGGATCGTAGTCGACGGCGCCCAGATCGGTTCCGAACAGAACCGTCCCTCCCTTGGCGAGCCACGCGCGCAATTGACCGATGGCCGTTTCCACGAGCTGTTCCTGAACCGAGATGCGGTCGTGGCGCATCGCGGACTTCCATAGAGTGAGAGTCGGCGTGAGCGCCACCTGGCGAGCATTCATCGCTTCGAGCGTCCATTCCTCCCACGGACCGGAACGGGGAGTCGTGTGGGCGATGACATCGGCACCGGCTCGAACGGAGGCGAGCACATCGGCGCCGGTGTTTGGATGAACGAAGACGGGCTTGCCCGAGCGATGCGCTTCGCGAACGGCGGCCTCGATGCCGCTCTCGGGAAACGGCGGATTGGGAGGTGGAGGAGCCTGCAAATGAACTTTGATCGCATCGACACCCTCGTCGAGAAGTCTTCTCGCCGCCGTCGCTGCCTGGGCGGCGTCGACGATCTCGGGAGCGGGAAACGCCATGAAGCCCAGGATGCCGAGGATTCTCTCCTCCGGGATGGCACTGGGTGCCACCAACGCCTCACCGGTCGAGCGAATTCGCGGTCCGGCTACCTCTCCTGACTCGATGCGATCGCGGATTCGCCGCGTGTTCTCCCACATGGACCCGATGTCGAAGACGCTGGTGAACCCGTAGCGCGCGAACGTGTCCGAAAGCTGTCGTTCGAGCTCCGCCTCGGGAATGGTCGCGGCGCTCGCCCACTTTCTCTCGAACAGGTGCACGTGACTGTTCCAGAACCCTGCGGTAACGACGAGGCCAGAACAATCGAGCGACGGAGTCACCCGAGGGAGCGGCACGGAGGCCCGACGACCCACTTCGACGACCTTCCCGCCCTGGATGAGCACGGTACCGTCGTATATGGGCTCGTCGGTGGGACTGACATAGAACGTCCCTCCCACCAGCGCCAGATCGTTCTTGGAGTCGTTTTCGTCTTGTGCGGAAACCGCGGTCGTCATGAGACAAGGAGCGCTTGTTGAAGCAAGCATTGTAATCAGCAGGGCAAAAGTACGCATCCCGGCGATTCTAACGGCTATCCGCGCCCGTCAGGAGTCGGTCGAGTGGAGAAGCACACCGGGGACCGGTTAGGCTTTATCGATGGACGATGCGCGCCTGCCGGCGGCAAGGCCTGGCTTGAGCTCGCTTCTTCGCGCCCTGAGACACCGGAACTACCGCCTCTTCTTCGTGGGGCAGGGGATTTCCCTCGTCGGCACGTGGCTGAGCCGAGCCGCCACGAGCTGGCTCGTCTACCGTTTGACCGACTCGGCTTTTCTTCTCGGAGTTCTGGGCTTCGCCGGCCAGATTCCAATGTTCTTCCTCGCGCCCCTGGGTGGCGCCCTCGTCGATCGCTGGGACCGTCGCCGCATTCTGATCGCTACCCAGGCCCTTTCCATGCTGCAGTCGTTCACTCTCGCCGTTCTCGCGCTCTCCCAGGTGATCACCGTCACCCACATCGTCATCTTGAGCGTCTTTCAGGGATTGCTGAACGCTCTCGACGTACCGGCGAGGCAGAGCTACGTCATCGATCTCGTCGAAGGAAACGAAGACCTTCCCAATGCGATCGCTCTGAACTCCTCGATGTTCAACGCCGCCCGCCTGGTGGGACCGGCAATCGGAGGCATCCTCATCGCTTCGGTGGGAGAGGGTTATTGCTTTCTCATCGACGGATTCAGCTACCTTGCCGTCGTCGCTTCGCTGCTCGCCATCCACGTTCGGCCTCCGGTGGGAAGAGCGAAATCTCCAGCCGTGCTTCGCGGCATTCAAGAAGGAATCTCTTATGCGTTTGGATTCGCCCCCATCCGCGCGATGCTGGCGCTCATTGCCGTCATCAGCCTCCTGGGCATGCCTCACGCGGTGTTGATGCCGGTCTTCGCCCGGGACGTGCTCGGCGGGGGTCCGTCCACCCTGGGATTTCTGATGGCGGCCTCCGGCGTCGGGGCGCTTCTCGGTGCCTTCTATCTCGCATCTCGGAAAACGGTCCGCGGTCTCGGTCGGCTCATCGCGGCGATGGGCGCCCTGTCCGGCGTATCTCTTGCCGCCTTCTCGCAATCGAGGGCGGTCTGGCTCTCATTGCCGCTGATGGCGCTCGTGGGATTCGGAATTCTCGTCCTCACCGCCTCCTCCAACACGGTGCTGCAGACGATCGTCGAGGACGACAAGCGCGGACGCGTCATGAGCTTGTACGCTGTCGCCTTTCTCGGAGTCACGCCCGTCGGGAGTCTTCTTGCGGGTGCTCTCGCCAACGCGATCGGAGCACCGATTACAGTACTCCTCGGAGGGGTCGGATGCCTCGTGTCGGCCGCCGCCTTCTTTAGACAGATTCCCGCGCTTCGAGAGCAGGTGCTCCCGATCTACGTGGAAAAGGGCATCGTTCCCGAGGTCGCCACCGCCATCCAGACGGCGACCGCCCTCACCGAGCTTCCCAAGAAGTAATTGGTTACAAAACCTGGGCAAGTCGACGATGAGCGAGAGAAGCTCGATTGCCCTGCGCAGCGACCTGAGCTACCTTTCGACGCGACAGGGAGGAGTACATGAGCGCCAAGGAACAAGAGGACAACCTGCTCTCCAAAGAGG
>DASPGQ010000626.1 GCA_035620555.1 Vicinamibacteria bacterium | reverse complement strand
GGGTCGGTGACGGGGTCGGTCGCGAAAGGCGTCAGGCGGTTCTCACGGCTGTTCGCCGACCAGGTGTGGGCCGCGCCCGAGGCTGTGACCAACGTCCCGAATATGGGATTGGCGATGACGTTGACCCAGGGTGAGGGAGTCTCCTGGTCCCCTTCGAGTACGATGGCGTACTCCCGGCCTTCTTCGCTGAAGCCCCCGATACCGTTAAAGAGATCCCAGTGTGGCATCGTTGGCCCTGGAGAAGATGATGTCCAGCCCGTACGCGAGGGTACCAGCTCTTCTGGTTCGGGCTGCTCGAGAGGAAGCCCGTCGAGCTGCTGAGCCAGCGTCCCGCGCTCACCGCTCAAGACGGCCCGGGCAACGCTCGCGAGGAGTATCCGCTCTCCCTCCGTCATCCCATCGCCGCGCAGCAGGTAGGCGCCGCCGGGACGGTGTTTCCATTCGCGCCAGGATCCATTGTCGAGCAGCGCCGCGAGGTGTCCTTGCATTTCGTCGAGGTAACTCGTGGGGTGCTCGTTGAGGATAACGACGTCGGCGCTCAAGCCCTTGAGGCGCCAGTACTCCTGCGCTCGCAGCACCTGTCGAACCAGAGGCACGCTGTTCTCCTCGACGACGCGGACGAGGAGGATCGGCAGATCGCCCGAGATGCTGTGGGGCCACAGGCCTTCCTGACCGAGCTCGTTCTGAACGAGGAGATCGGGGCTGGCGCGCAGGGACCCGTCCGCATAGAGCACGCGTGAAGCCAGCCTCTCGAACAGACGCGCCTCTTCGCTCGAGATGCCCAAATGGTGGAGGCCACTTTGCGCGTGGGCGAAAGCCAGGGCGAAAGTGCGCGCCGTCGCGCCGGGGTCTCGATACTTTTCCGCCAGGGCCAGAGCCGTTTCTCGCGTGGAAGCCATCCCGGTGGCGAAACTGAGCCTTACGAAGCCCCCTGGCCCGAGGCGAACGCGCTGGCGCAAGCTGACGATGGGGTCGAGAAGCGCACCGGTCGTACCGGAGAGCGGGCGTCCATCGAGCGACTGAGGGTGGCCGGGACCGCGGCCGCGGCCGTGGAATTGCTTCCGATCGCTCTCCCACTCGACCGGACCCTGGTTCCGCCCTTCCAGGCTCAGGGCGTGCACCGCAAAGAGCTCCGCTTCCCCCGGTGAGCGAGGACGCCGGCGGCAGAGGAGGGCCCCGCCATCGGAAAGGTACTCAGTCTCGATGAAGAGCTTTCCGAAGGCAGGGTGTGCCAGATCGTCGTCGAGTCGTGCGAGAACGATCTCGGCGTAGCTCGTCACCTCGATCTCTCGCGGGCGATCACTCTTGTTGGTCACCGCGAGGCGGCGCACCTCGACGTCGTCCTCGGTCGAGACGGCGATGTCGAGCTGGGTAACGATGTCGTCGTCGCGGCGGTGGAAGGTGGCCTTCTCCGGGAGGAACGTCACAAGGTACTCCTGCGGCTCCTTGCCGAGAGGCTGATGCGTCGCCGACCACACCGACCCGCTCCGTATGTCACGAAGGTACAGGTACTGACTTCCGGGGTCCAAGGTCGGATCTTGGCGGTATCGTGTCACAGCAAGTCCCCGACAGAAGCTCGCGCCGCCTCCCGCGTTCGTGACGACGGTGGTGTAGTTGCCGTTCGACAGAAACTGCGCGTGGGGGACGGGAGTGTGGGGTGTGCGGTAGCGGCGGACCGCCGCCGCCGGCACGGCTGCCGCCACCCGAGTCTCCTCAGCCGGGCGCGGGCGGGTCAAGGCTGTGTGTCGCGGCACCCTTTCCTGGAGCAAGAGTTCCGTGGCTTGCACGCGCGGGTTCGCATGAAAGCGCTTCACCATCACGTCGGCGAGCAGAACGTTGGCGAGAGAGACGAGAGTCATTCCCTGGTGATGAGCGAAGAAGGCTCGCACCACCGTTCCCTGCATTCCATTCACCGGGAGCTTCAACTGTTCCGACTTCGGGTGGGCGTAGTCGATAGACTCGTAAAAGCCGTACTTGCCGAAAAGCCCCTCCGCCTCGAGACGCCGAAAGTTTCGACTGGCTGCCACAGGGTCGATCATTGCTGCGAGCGCGGTGGCATAGGGTGCCACGACCAGCTCGTCGCCCAGTCCGCGCTTCAGTCCGAGCCCGGGAACGCCGAACGCCTTGTACTGGTAATTATCGTGACGGTCCACGAGGCCATAGGCGGACTCCGAGATCCCCCAGGGCACCTGGTTTGCGGCCGCGTAACTTCTTTGGCTCCGCACGGCCATTTCGCACGATTTGTGGAGAAGAGTTCCCGGATAGCTCCTCATGATCAGAAGCGGCATCAGGTACTCGAAGAGCGTGGCGCTCCACGACAGGAGCGTCGGGTTTCCGTCGACACTCGTGAGGAGGCGTCCGAGGCGAAACCAATGGGCCTCGGGGAGATCGCCCTTGGCGATGGCGATGAAGCTCGCGAGCCGCGCCTCGGAAGCGAGAAGGTCGTAGTAGGACGGGTCGAGTCGCCCCGGCCCCTCGGCGTCTGCGAGCTTGTAGCCGATGGAAAGCATCCCACGCTCGGCGTCGTAGAGGGAGCGAAACTTCATTTCCTCGGCGAAGCCCGCGGCCCGAACCGCCAGGGTATCGATCCGCGGCCCGAGCGTCGACTCCGGACTCGAGCGTGCCAGTTCGATCAATCCCTCCGCCACGGTCACGAGTGCGCCCGCGAGGTTGCCGCTGTCGACGGTCGAGACGTAGCGAGGGAACAGCGGAGCGAGGCTTCGGGTGTCGTACCAGTTGAGGAAGTGTCCTTCGAATCGTTCGAGGCCTTCCATGGTGGAGAGGGTCCTCTCGAGCCTTTCGACCATCACCTTCGTCGCGATCAGGCCGAGATCGCGGGCGGCGAGGGTCGCCATGAGCCCCATACCGATATTAGTCGGTGAAGTGCGGTGAGCCAACCTGGGGTCGGGACGCTCTTGGAGATTGTCCGGGGGTAGGCCGTGGTTCTCGGCGCCCATGAACTCCTCGAAGTATCGCCACGAGTGCTGCGCGATGGAAAGCAAGAGCTTGCGGTCTTCGTCCTCGAGCTCGATGTGTTGCGCGGACGCGGGCCGGCTCAACGCGTAGGCTATGAGGGGCGCCGCCGTCCACAGGGCCAGCACCGGAACGGCGGCCAGGAGGGCGACCGGGCGCACCACCGCGATGAGGACGACACCTGAAAGCGCGATCGCCGGGCTCGCCATCATCCTTACCAAGAAAGCCCGCGGGCCCGAGGAACGAGTGGCGCCGGCGGCGGCGGTCTCCCACTCGAGCAGCCCCTGCCGCGTCAATCCGAGGCGAACGAGGGTAAGGACGATGGCGTGGGCATCCTCGAAGGCCTGATTGGCCACGAACGTGAGTTGAAGTGAGGCCCGTGCCATGGCCGTTTTGACGTCGTCCCATACCGCTCTCTGAAACGCGCGCCACGGTTGTTGCGGCTTCGGCCCGGCCACAGCTTCGAGAACGATGGGATAAAGAGGAAAAGCCACAGCCGCCAGAGTGGCGGCCGTCCAGACCACCGGGCTTCCCGGCAAGATCGTCCAGGCGAGCAGCAGCAGAACCAAGGTCGCGGACGCCAGAAGGCTCCGTCTCAGATTGTCGAAGATCTTGAATCGCGAGATGAGGGGCAGGCGGTTCCTGGTCAAGCCCGAGGGCGTCGGAACGTAGGGCAAGAGCCACCACAAGATCTGCCAGTCGCCCCGTACCCAACGGTGCTGGCGCCGCGTATGGGCGAGGACGCTCGAGGGGTAGTCGTCGACAACCTCCACGTCGGTCACGAGCGCAGTGCGCGCATAGAGCCCCTCGAAGAGGTCGTGAGACAGGAGCGCGTTCTCCGGCACCCGTCCGTCGAGCGAAGCCACGAAGGCATCCACGTCGTACAGTCCCTTCCCGGTGAAGATCCCCTCGCCGAAGAGATCTTGATACGTGTCCGAAACCGCCGTGGTGTAAGGGTCGACCCCGGTGTGCCCGGCGTAGAGTCGTGCGAAAAGCGAGCCTGAAGCGCTCGCCATCGTCACGCTGACCCTCGGCTGCAGAATCCCGTAGCCATCGGTCACCCGGCCGTAGCGGGAGTCGAACGTCGGTCGGTTGAGAGGATGAGCGATGATGCCGACGAGCTTCTTCGCAGCGTCCCGAGGAAGGCGCGTATCGGAGTCGAGTGTGATGCAGTAACGGATGCTCGGGAGAGCCATGACGTCGCCGACATGCACTTTAAAGCTCGTATCGGTGGCCCCGCGCAGCAGTCGATTGAGCTCGTCGATCTTGCCGCGCTTGCGTTCCCAGCCCATCCAGGCGCTCTCGCCCGGGTTCCACTGCCGCTCACGGTGGAACAGATAGAACTTGTTGGAGCCTCCGTCGGCGAACCGTGCATTCAAACCTTCGACCCCCGCGCGTGCGGCCGACAGGATGGCCTCGTCGTCCGGCATCTGGCGAGCGGGGGCATCGGCGAAGTCGCTCAAGATCGCGAAATGGATCCTTGGGTCGAGGTTTCCGAGGGCGAGCACCTCGAGGTGCTCGATGCGCTCGGCCACATCGGAGATTCTCGTGAGAAGCGTGGGCACGACCACCATGGTTCGTGCGCTTTCGGGAAGTCCGGAAGCAAAGTCGAGGCGCACGAGGCGCCGCGGCGGCACCAGTCGAGCGGCCACCCGCTGGACGAGAGCGATCACGAGCTCGCTCGCTGGGAGGAAAAGGGCTAGCACTACGCCTGCTTGAGCCCAGGTGGACGCGCCTTCGGCACGGGCGTAAGCGAGTCCGAGCCCGCATAGAAGCGATGTGCCGAGCCCGATCGCACCGAGATAGACCGCGGTGGCGCGGGAGAAGACGAGCTGGTGGGCGCGCCTTACGAGACCCGGTCGATGGGCGACGTCTTTTTCCAGGTCGCGACGGCCTTTGCCGATGAGGTGATAGCCCAGGTGGGCGGCACGATCGCTCGTCGAGCTCTCTTCGGCGGCGAGGCGCGCGCTCTCCACCGCACGCAACGCGACCCGTAGCTGAGCCTCTCCCGTGCGTTCGGCCAGCCTCTCCACGGCCTGGCGGTATCGGTCCCGGCTCAGGAAATCCATGCTCCCGTAGACCCCCGCCGGATCGCGCTCGAGAACCTGCTCCACCAGACTCACCGCCTCGAAGTACTCGCTCCAGTCGAGCGCGGTGGATAGCCGGAGGCTGGTGACGGCGTTCGCGACCGAGACCTGTGCCGATGCCAAGCGCTGATGCTCCAGCCGAATGGCATCTTCGGGACTCAGCTGCTGCGCGGCCAGATGCTCGATGACGGCGGAGCGAACCGCTGAGAGTCGAGGCCCGTACTCGCGCACCCGCTGGAGGAGCTCCAAGACGAACGCGGGATGCAGAACCGCAGGCAGCGACGGCGTCTTTCCCTCCCCCGCTTCGCCGATCCGGGCCACTAGGGCACCGGCTTTCCGGCGCGCCTCGCGTGCGACCAGCGTCTCCACCGCGAGCCGTCTCAGGTTCTCGATGAGAGCGAGCTTCAGCATGATTGGCCAGGCCCAGAGCTCGCCGATGGTCAAAGGAGCGATGGTTTGGTAGCTGTTGATGAATCGCAGGAGCTTTTGTCGGTCGAGGCGGCTATCGCTGTGACGGATGAGCTCGACGGCCATCGCGTAGACGCGGGCATCACCGCCAAGCCCCGGCGATGCGAGCTTGGGGAGCTCGCGATAGTAGCTGCGTGGCAGGTTCTGCTGCACGTCCCGAATCACGGACGCTACCAGGTGAAAGTTGTCGAGTAGCCACTCCGCGGCCGGAGTAACGTGCTCCCCCTCGTGCACGTCGTCGGCCAAAATGCCATAGCCCTCGCGGAGGATACGGGCGTTTTCCTCGAAGCGCGGAAAGACGCTTCGCGATTGACCTCTATCGTTGGGGTCGACCGTGAATCGTGCCGCTAGGGTTTTGGCCCTCTCCTCCAGCCGCTCGATGCTCAAGAGCTCATCCCGGAGGGGTTTTTCTGCGCCGAGTTCCGGGTCGTGGAAACGAGGTCGTTTTCGGTTTCGAATCACGCGGCCGCTCGTCTCTGAAGCTGCCGGGTCGAGAGCGCCCTCGGCGCCCGACAGTTGACGCTGCCCGTTCGCCTCACGCGATGAGCGGACCCAGTTCTCGCGCCGGGTCCGAATGTCTGATTACAGAGATCGTGGATCCAAGAAGGGGAGTCTCGTTCAGCAAACGAAGGCGGGGGCCTCTGCAGGCCCCTGCTCGAGTTGTTGATGATGCTGGAGCTGCAACGGAACGGTCAATCTTTCTCAATGGCCGGCGTAGCCTTCCCAATCTCCGCGTCTCTCGGCACCTTCTCGCGCACCTGTTCGAAAAAGCGCCGGAAGTACCGACGGCGCTCGACCCATCCCCACAGTCTTCTCCTCGCAATATTGTTTTTGATGTGCATAGATTTCCCGATCCTTTCTGCTGTTTTTGCTTGAAGCCGGAACACCGGGAGAACCGGCTTCCGAACACGATCTAACGGGCGGCGATCTTGTGGAATGTCGAGTTCGAAACCTTGAAGCTTTGGACTCGTGGCGTGCCATCCAGAACGTTCGCGAGAGCTTTCAGCACCTCCGGGTGGACGCTGCGCTGATACGCGTCGGCGTTCTCCTTCTTTTCCCATAAGGTGATTCGGATGGCTTCCGCGCCGCCCGGGCCGACGAACGTGATCTCGTCCTGGAAGCCGTGCTGCTTCCGCAACAGCGGAATCACTTCCGTCTCGATCAGACTTGTGAACTCGGTTGCGGTTTCCGGCTTCAGTTGCATGCGGAGCGTTCGGGCAAACATTCGTTGAGGGCCTTTCGGTCTCGCTAAGGTTGGGTTGCTCTGCCGGACAACTCGACTTAGCTCAGATTCATCCGGAGACGTGAGTGAAGTGACTCACATGAAATCATACTAGCCAATTTACCATTTTCTGTCAACCTTTGATGCTGCTGATGCAAGAAGTTAAATAAATTTGCTTAATTGGAGTACGAGCCTCCGCCTGGCTCGAGCGGCGTCCCTCGCTCGATGGATCGCAAAGCCTGCTGCCCGGCTTTTCGCACCAAGCCTCCACCCGACAACCCGGTGGCGCGACTCGCGCAATGCATCGGCCTACTCCGACGCATGGCGCGGGCCGATCTAGGCGAACAAGAAATCGTTTGTTTCGGGAAACCCGAACGGACAAAATAGCACGAAGAGACCTGTCACGCCAGTCGGGTTGAGGTCGAAGCGCATCCTTGTGTGACGGCGTCGTCACCGCTGTTTGGTGACGCTGGCGTCGAAATGGGTCTCAGAGAAACTGGCGTGTTGACCCGGGTTTCATCCGCACCGTGCGGTCCGGCGACTCCGCGAACGAACCGGGTCGTCATCCTGTGCAACGTAAGCGGAGTACGGATTCTCCCCAGGTGTATTCGAGAAGGCGAGGGGCTTCGGCCTGCCGAACCTCGCATTCGAACACCTCGGGCGTCGTGCCGCCGACCAGCGTGAGCTTCGCTGCTCCGGGGGAGCCGAGGTCGCGATTGGCGTCGAACGGAGCCCACTCGCGCAGGGTTCCCGGATCGGTCAGCGCGAGCCATACCTTGCCTGGCGGATGTCTCAGCGATCTCACGAAGACGAGCGTCCAGAGGCTTCCGTCTCTTCGAACCTTTGCGTCGGCTACCTCGCCCGGCTGGTAGTCGTTCTTCGTCTTTTCGGGTCTTTTCATCGCTTGCGTCCTTTCTTTCTCGGCATGTCGGGCATTCGGTCGAGATGGGTCTCGAGCGCGTCCAGTCGCTCCGTCCACAGGCGTCGAAACGGCTGCAGCCACTCTTCGAGCTCCAGCAGGGGCTCGGGACGGACCCGATAGACGCGCCTTTGTGCCTCGACCCTCGAATCGACGAGCCCCGCCTCACGCAGCACGCGGAGGTGCTTCGAGATGGTGGGTTGCGGTCGGTTGAGCTGTCGCTCCAGATCACCCACGGACCGCTCGCGCTCAACGAGCAGCCGCAGAATCTCTCGCCGGTTGCGCTCGGCGAGCACCTCGAACAAGGATTCCATGGACGGTATATACTTAAATCAGTATATTCCTGTCAAGGCATATAGGGTT
>DASPGQ010000625.1 GCA_035620555.1 Vicinamibacteria bacterium | reverse complement strand
TCCGAGACCGTAGGGGAGTCATCGTGGTGGAACTCGAGTCCGTGACGCTCGGTGCAGCGCCGGCCGCTCTCATCGACGAACGTGCATTGGCTCTGGTCCCTCTTCCAGACCATGCGCCGGACCGCGGCGGGAACGTATCGGGACTTCGGTGAGGTATCGGTCTCGGACAGGGTCTTTCGAGGCTTCTTCGTCTCGCCGTAGCGTTTGGCTTCGAGTCTTTCGAGCTTCTCGGTCACGGCGGAATCGATGACCGACACCAGGTCTTCCTGGGTGAGCGCCTGAAGGCGCTCCAGCTTTTCTTTGAGCTCACCGCTCGCGGTGAAGGTGACCTTGAAGCGTTCGGGAGACAAGGGCTCGGGCTTCGGAGCGACCGAACGAAGGGCAGGAGGAGGCGAGGCAGAGCTCACCGGCTGAGTTGCCGGCCCGGGTATCGAAAATGCTGGGTTTTTTACTCCGTCCGGGCGAAGTAAGGTCGGGGGAGGCGAAGGAGGACTGGGGAGCTTCCGAATCGTCGCCGGAGCGTCCGGTTTCGGGGCCAGCTCCGCGATGAGCTCCTCGATCTGCCTCTTGGTCCGATACACCGCTCTGGCCAGCACGTGCTCGCAGTTGTCTTCCGTGAGGTGTGACGACAGAAGGGCGATGCCGCTCAGGTGGAGCCGGCCGTCGCCGAGCATCTGCAGAAGTACCGGAAAACGGCGCCCTGCCCGCCCGACCGCGATGCGGAGATAAGCCTCGGGCTCGGACAGGCGCAGGACTTCCACGCAGTAGGCGAACATGCTCGAGCAAGCCCGGCGGAGGTAGAGTGCACGGTGGTCGACTTCCGCGATGTGGACGACCAGGTCGGCCTCGACTCGCCGTGATTGGGACAGCAGAAGCGAGAGACGTCGGAGGAGCTCGTCGTCGGAAAGAGAGGAAAGATTGTTTTCAGGAACCATTCCCCTTGTATAGCACGGGCTTTTTCAAGGGCCGCCGAACGCTCTCTACGCCTCTCCAAAGACACGCGATGACTTCGAGCCGCCCGGCCTGGTCATCGCTCGTTAGAGCGCTTTCCCGCGCTCGCGGCGGGTATTCTGGAGCGGGTTCGCTCGTTTCCTCGAAATGACATCCTGGAGTTGTCAAGAAAAAATTGGGTATAGACCGGCGACATCGGTAACAGATTGGACCGGCGACATGGGTGACACTTCCTCTGAGATTGGAGGGAGCTATCGTGCCGTGGAAAGAGACGAATGGCATGAATGAGCGGGTGAAGTTCGTCGCGTCGTACCTGGAAAAGAACGAGCCGTTCCTGTGGTTATGCGAGAGATACGGAGTAAGCCGCAAGACGGGATACAAGTGGGTGGCACGTTACGAGTCGGCTGGTGTGGGTGCGCTAGAGGAGCGGTCGCGCGCCCCGTTGTCGCATCCTCACGCGGTCACGGACGAGGTGGTGGAGAACGTCTTAAGAATCCGGAAGAAACACCCACGCTGGGGACCGCGAAAGTTGCGAGTCATCCTGCGTCGGCAGTACCCACAGTTGCCGCTGCCGGCGCCGAGCACAATCGGAGAGATTCTGCGTAAGAACGGGCTCACTCGAACGCGGCGGCGGATACGGCGGAGCTCTCCGTACGGCGATCGTCTCGGCAGCTACGACAGCCCGAACGCCGTATGGTGTGCCGATTTCAAAGGACATTTTCCGGTGGGTGGGGATCGTTGTCACCCCTTGACCATAAGCGACGGGTTCAGTCGTTATCTGCTTGCTTGCCAGGCTCTTCGTCGCCCTCTCTACCAGCCGACACGGAAGGTCTTCGAATCGGTATTTCGAGAGGTCGGTCTGCCGCAGGCGATTCGAACCGACAATGGTGCGCCGTTCTCGACGCTTGCGCCGGGCGGATTGTCTCGGCTTTCGGTTTGGTGGATTCGTCTGGGAATCCATCCGGAGCGGATTCTACCGGGTCGACCGGAGCAAAACGGACGACATGAACGGATGCATCGTACTTTGAAATCGGAGACGGCCAAGCCGCCTCGCTCGAGCTTTCGAGCTCAGCAGCGGGCGTTGGATCAGTTTCGCAGCGAGTACAACGAAATCCGCCCGCACGAGGCGCTGGGTCAGCAGGTTCCTGCATCCCTCTATCGGCCGTCGCTGCGAGCCTATCCTCGTCGATTGCCGGAAATCGACTACCCAGATCATTTTCAGGTCAGGCGCACCTACCCCAATGGGATGGTTTCCTTTGGTTGCACGCAGTGGTACATCAGCGGCTGTCTCGTCTCCGAGCGGATTGGTCTTGAGGAAGTCGATGACGACCGGTGGAAGGTCTACTTCGGTCCCATCGCGCTCGGGCTGCTCGATGTACGAAACGCGAGAGAACGAGGAAGCCGTGCTTTCGGACTTCTGGTCCCGTTGGACGGACAGATCAGTAGGAGGAGACGCTACAAAAGACGAGCTCGAGAAGGCGCTAGCTGAACCGCACTCGATTATGTATAACATAACTGATGCCAGGCGGCCGACCGACCGACGATCCCAAGCAGACGCTCGTGGCCGTGCGCCTGCCCGCCCGCCAGCTCCATGCTCTGCAGGCCCGAGTCAAGCGGGAGGGGATCGGTTTGTCCGAGGCGCTACGGAGGTGTTTGGACGAGTGGGCCGCTTCAACCACTCCTCGCGCTATGCACGAGCCACGTCCTCGACGCCTTACCGCCGAAGAGCGAAAGAGTTTCGACCAGGTCTTCGCGGCGTTTGGGCTCACACCCAAGCGTGGCAGACGTCGAAGACGATGAATGCTAGTTCCCTTCACCAGCCGATTGAGGTGCTCAGTCCAGAAAACCCGCTTAGCAGTGTTCGCGGAGTGCCGCTCGCCGGTGTCTTGCGGCAAGCGCTCAGCGAGAACTTACTGGAGGTCTCGACGTCGACCTCGATTGCCCCCAGCCCCGCCGGCGCCGCCGCTTTGGTGAGCACGTTCCCTACGCTACGCTCAGTCTCGCTTCGCGAGCCTGAGCTCCGCTCCGGGTACGCGCTCACCAAAGCCTCTCCAGACCAGGAGAGTGTCACCCATGTTCCCGGTCTGTTTTGTTACCGATGTCGCCGTCCGGACCCCCTGCCCATGAGAAGCCGGCCAACCTCGGGTGGCCTCAGAATCAAAGCCCGCGCTCCGGCACGAGCTCGCCATGCCGATGTTGTC
>DASPGQ010000624.1 GCA_035620555.1 Vicinamibacteria bacterium | reverse complement strand
CACGGCGAAAACGCCCGGCTCGATCGATTCGAAGCGCAGGGGCTCCGAGATCGTGAGCGCGTGGCTCACGGCACTCATCTCTCGCGCCGGGGCAACCACCGTCACGTTGCCGAGCTCTCGGAGCCTATCCGCGAGCGCGCGAATGCCGGGCGCATTTACGCCGTCGTCGTTCGTGACGAGAATTTCGAGAATGGTTTTGCTTCCCTTCTGGATCCTATCAGTCTAGCAGCGGTGGATGAAAAACTCAGCCCACCCTGCGCGAGCGGAGCGAGCCCGGCGCAATCGTCCGCATCGGGCGCCTTCGAGGATATGAGATGTGAGCACGCAATGCGAATAATTGCCGCGCCGTAAGCAGCTCGAGCCGTGGCGGCCGATCGATTACGGGTCCCGCCACGGCATTGAGCCAAGAATTGGTCGGGACGGCCGGATTTGAACCGACGACCACTTGCACCCCAAGCAAGTGCGCTACCAGGCTGCGCTACGTCCCGATCTCGTTTCCTCGGGCGCGCCTTCGAACCAAACCGAGCGCGTGAAGGCTTACGAGCGTAGCACGGCAGCCGATCACTGGTCAAAGGCTCATTGCCCTAGCTTCCGATCGTTGGCCTCCATGAAATCCAGAAGCTCGCGCAGATCGGCGGTGATGGACTCGACTTGCTCTCGGCGCGGAACGCCATCGGGCGCGGCGCTCGCTGCCTCCGGCTGGGGTGTGACCGGAGCACCTTTCGAGGTCGGATCCTTCATCTCCTGCTCCAGTTTCTTCTTGGCGCCCGCGATCGTAAAGCCTTCTTCGTACAGCAGCTCCTTGATGCGCAATATGGTCTCTATGTCACGCCGCCGGTAAATGCGTTGGCCCGAATTGTTTTTCGCCGGCGCGAGAGCGGTGAACTCCGACTCCCAGTAACGGAGGACGTACGGCTGAGTGTCCGTCAGCTCGCAGACTTCACCGATCTTGAAGAAGAGCTTGCTCGGGATCTTTTTCTCCATTCGACCGAGCTCTTCCTTTACGAGAAGCCGTTTTGGAAGTTCTTCGACGGTCGGAAGACGACGGACCGGCGCGGCAGAATCATCATCTCCTCGCCCGTTTGTGGATTGCGCCCCTTTCGCTCCTTCTTCTCTCGGACGATGAAAGTGCCGAAGCCGCTGATTTGGACGCGATCTCCCTCCCGTAGCCCCTGTTTGATCGACTCCAGGATCAGGTCCACGATACGAGACGCCTCTTTGTTGGAAATGCCGCCATGGCGCTCGTAAACGACTCTAGCCAAGTCCGCTTTGGTCATCTTGGAGACAGTCCGGCTTTTCCTCCACAGGAGTTTACGGAAGTGTTTCTAAATTGCTACTTTAGCGCTCTGGAGGTCAGGAGAACTATCTGGCTACCTAAAGTATTATATGAGACCCCTAATCGAAGTCAAGCCTCTTCATTGGGAGTTTGACGCCCTCCGCTTGCGAATTCTCACTTTCACGGGCGAGCCTTCGAATCCGTAAGCTTCCCGAAGCCTCCGCGTCAGGTAGCGGGGGTAGCTAGCGTCGAGCTCTCCCGCGGATCGGTTCGAGAAGACGAGGAATCGCGGGGGGGCGACTCCCGCCTGCGTGATATAGAAGAAACGGACCTCTTTTCCGTCCCTGGCCCGTGGGGGCAGGCGGCTCGCGGCATTACGAAGGAACTGGTTGAGCTCCGGAGTCGGGAGTCGCTTCAGGTGCTCACCTCGTACCCGCTCCATGAGCGGCCCGAGACCGGAGACACCGCGGCCGGTCCGCGCGGAAACGTAAAGGGCGGGAGCGAAGTCGAGATGGGGAAGCTTCGCGCGTGCTTGCTTCTCCAGCTCCTTGGCCGCTTGCTCGCGATCCTCGACGAGATCCCATTTGTTGAAAGTGAGTATCACTCCACGCCCGGAGTCGGCGATCTTCCGCCCGATGGCGGCGTCTTCGCTCGTTACGCCCTCGGTCGCGTCGAGGACGAGCAGGCACAGTTGGGCCCGCTCGATGGCTCGCTCGGCATACAAGACGCCGAGCCGATCGGCCTGATTGGGAAGCTTGCCGCGCCGACGGATGCCCGCCGTGTCCACAAATCGATAAACGTGCTCCCCAAGCTCGACGAGAGTGTCGATCGAATCCCGCGTCGTTCCGGCAACTTCGCTTGTGACTGCTCGGTCTTCACCCGCGATCCTGTTCAAAAGAGAAGACTTGCCCACGTTGGGACGCCCGGTGATCGCAACCCGAGTCTCTTCGGACTCCTCCAGCGGTGAAGCTCCCTCGCCGATGCGTTCCACGATCGCATCGAGCAGTTCCCCAACACCGAGACCATGCTCGGCGGAGATCGCAAGGAGGTCGGGAAATCCCAGCCGATGGAACTCCATTGCCGCGGCACCGAGGTCGGCGGTGTCGATCTTGTTCACCACGAGCAACACACGCTCGGCAATCGCACGCAGGCGAGTGGCGAGGAAATGATCCTCGGCCACCAGACCGGCGCGACCGTCCACGACCCAGCACACGACATCGGCGCTGCCGATCGCGGCGTGCGCTTGTGCGGCTACCTGCTCGTCGAGAGGCGTCTCCGCTTGTTCTTGGATTCCC
>DASPGQ010000623.1 GCA_035620555.1 Vicinamibacteria bacterium | reverse complement strand
CGAGGAGGACGTTGGCGACCGTGGACTTGCCCGCGCCAGAAAGCCCGGTGAAGAAAACGGTGAAACCTTGTTTTTGGCGCGGAGGGTGTGTGCGTCTGAGCTCCTGGGCGACCTCGCGGAACGTGAACCACTCCGGCAGCTCCCGCCCGTCGGCAAGCCGCTGACGAAGCTCGGTGCCGGAGATGCTCAGGAAACGGGTTCCTTGCGGCACTTCGTCATCAGGGAAGTAGCGTCCCTGGTCCTCGACGTACACCATGTTGCGAAACGGAACGATGGTGACACCTAGCTCCGCCTCGTGCTCGTTCACGAGCCCCTGGGCGTCGTAGGGACCGTAGAACGGCTTTCCCGACGAGTCCTTTCCCGGCCCCGCGTGGTCCCGGCCCACGATGAAGTGGGTACAGCCGTAGTTGCGCCGGATGATCGAGTGCCATACCGCTTCGCGCGGTCCCCCCATTCTCATGGCGAGGGGTAGGAGCGAGATCTTGGCGGTATTGCGCGGGTAATGGGTCGAGAGCGCCTGGTAGCAGCGCACCCGAGTGTAGTGATCGAGGTCTCCCGGCTTGGTCATGCCGACCACCGGATGGATGAGAAGATTCGCTTCGACTTCCTTCGCCGCCCGCAACGTCAGCTCGTGGTGGGCACGGTGCATGGGATTCCGGGTCTGGAATGCGACGACGCGCGTCCATCCCATGCGGACGAACTCCTCCCGCAAGCTCGAAGGCGTCTGGCGCAACGGGCGGAAGTCGTAATGGATCGGCAGCTCGAGTCCCTCGAGGCGCCCGCCGACGTAGAAGGGATGGGTTTTCTGCGTCGTGTAGAGAACGCCTGGGTGCTCCGTATTTCCGGTCCCGAAGACAGCCTCGGCCTCCTCCGGCCGGTCTGGCCGCCACACGTCCTCCACGTGAAGGGCTGCGAGCATCACTCCCTCGGGGTCCCGGAGCGCGAGAACGCTTCCAGGATCGAGCTTCTTCGCGACATCCTCGGGGAGATCGAGGGTGATGGGGATCGGCCAGAGGACTCCATCCGAAAGGCGCATATCCGAGCAAACGGGATCGAAGTCGGATTTCGTCATGAACCCTTTGAGCGGAGAGAATCCCCCGTTCAACAGCAGCTCCAGGTCGCAGAGTTGTCGCGGCGTCAGATCCCAGGAGGGCCACTCGCGGGACAGAGCCTTCAACTCGCTCTGGCGTTCGGGCTCCGAGACCAGGTCGCAGAGTGTCCCGCCGTAGGGTTCGATGAGTTTCGTGGACATTACATCTCCTTTTTTTCGTTGGCTTCGACACCGATTTGTCCGACGAGCTCCTCGAATTGTCGGATGTAGGCGTCCAGGTTGCTTCGGCTGTCTCCGACGAGCGAGTCGAATCGAAGCCCTGCACCGCGGAACGTTTCCGGCCCCTCCGCGGTCAACCAGACGACTCGGAAGCGGGCCGCGCAGGGACCCAGCTTCCACGGAAGCTCGAAGTCCAACACCCCCTCCTGGTCCAGCTCCGGAAGCGTTTCCGCCCGGAAAAAGGTGCCCCCGAGGCTCACGTTCATCAGATGGCCGGGGAAGAGCTTCCGCGAAACGGACAAGGTACCTCGGATGGTGACCGGGCCGTAGCGCGGATGGCGTCTTTGCTCCGACCCGTCTTCGCCGGGTGGGGGCGTGGGCGTCGAGGCGAAACGTACCCGAGCGTTCTCCATGGCCTTCTCCAGCATCAACAGGAGGTCTCCCGTGTCGAAAGCCCCCGCTCGATAGAAACCCTCGAGGCTGAGCCCCTCGAGCTCGGGAACGGGAGACTCCTTCCCCTCGAATCGATAATCTCCGCTAGTGGCGTCGAAGAGCTCGCGGAGTGCCGTCAGTATCTGGATTCCGCACATCGAACGTGCGTTGTCGTCGGTTTGCTTTGCCGCTCGCACGAGCAGGCGCAGGGTCGAGGGGGACACGGCACAGACGACGCTTCCATTCTCAAAGACGATGGCCCCGCGGGACTCCGCACCCTCGACGCTCAGGATGCCGCTCTGCTGTGAGTACGCGATGATCTGGATGACGTCCAGGAGCGGGCGTTCTTCGAGCCTTCCGATGTAGGGCATCGATAGTCCATGGTAGCGGATTTGAACGTCGAGGGTGAGAGGTTTTCAGATGAGGGCTTCGGGGGTCGACGCGGAGGTCTTCGATTGTGACCAGCGCCCGTGGGCGACGACGACGAGCCCCACGATGGCGAGGCCGGCTGCTACCGCCGAGCTGTAGCGCAGTAGCGGGTGTTTCCACGTCACCACCGTCGGATCGGGGCTGGTCGGAGCCGGGACAAGAGCCTGGATGGAGCTCGAGGCCGCGGAGGCGCGGGGGAGAGCGAGGCCGGGCGCGGTCGCCGGTTTCGGCATCTTTCCCGCGAGAACGTCCCCTAGATACGGTGGATTGAAGTTGAATGCGATCTCCGGCACTTGATGGTGGGCGCGGTGATGCTCGATCTGATGATTGCGAATGTCGCGCAACAGGGGAATTCGCGACAGGATGCGGTCGAAGCCGTTGCCCTCGATATGGGTGAACCAGTGGGTCGCTTCGAAAACCAGATAGTGCAGCAGAGTGCCTGCGAGAAACGCCGTCAGCTGGCTGTCGGAAAGAACGGGTAGCAAGGCGAGATAGTGGATCGAGATGAGAACGGGGAACATCCAATATTGACCGGCGATATGATCCAGATCCGACGGCCGCGTCGTTCGGAAGTTAGCGTCGTGGAAGATCCGGTGGTGTACGAGATGGCGGAACCTCACGCCCTCGAGAAAGCGCACTCGGCGGTGCATTCCGACGCGATGGGCGAGGTGCTCGAAGAACTGGGTGTACAGGACTCCGGCGGCGAACAAGGCGATGTGAAGGGCCCCGAAGTCCGATGGCGAAGGAGCTTCCAGAGCAACCACGGCGAGGAAAGAGCCCGCCGCGACTGCGGCGGTTCTAAGGATCGGCAGGTGTAAACGCATGGTGCCTTCCCCCCGTTGGCACCCTCGTTTGCTACTTCAATGGTCGGCCTTTTCGGGCCAGAAATCAAGCGCTGTTTGGCGGTACACGTGGATTTCGCTTGCGATCGGAGTTAACATCGCACTCCACGACAGGAGGAACTCATGGTCTCGATGAGGGTCGTCGGCACGCTTTCCACCATCCTGCTTGGCGGATCCGCAGTCGCCGAAGAGGCGTACTCCCCCAAGCTCTTCTCCGGTCTCGAGTACCGGATGGTAGGGCCGTCCCGAGGCGGCCGTGTCACCGCGGTCGCGGGACATCGGGCTCAACCATCCACGTTCTACCTCGGTGCTTCCGGGGGCGGCGTCTGGAAGACGACGAACTATGGAATCACCTGGGAGCCGATCTCCGACGGCTACTTCGCGACCGGTTCCATAGGCGCCATTCGCGTTGCGGATTCCGATCCCAACATCATCTACGTATCCACCGGCTCCGATGGACTCCGATCCAACGTCATCATCGGAAAGGGAGTGTACAAGTCGGAAGACGCCGGCAAGACCTGGCGGCACGTCGGACTCGAAAAGACGGGCAACAGCGGAGCGGTTCTGATTCATCCGACCGATCCGGACCTCGTGTACGTGGCCGCGATAGGGAATCCGTTCGCCGCGAATCCGGACCGCGGCGTCTATCGATCGAAGGACGGGGGAGGAAGCTGGGAGAAAGTCCTTTATGTGTCGGACGAGACCGGAGCCGTCGATCTCGAGCTCGTTCCTGGCAACCCTCGCGAGATCTATGCGACGATGTGGCGCGCCGAGCGCAAGCCCTGGACGATCGTCAGCGGCGGAGAGGAAGGCGGCGTCTACAAGTCATCGGACGGCGGCGACACCTGGAAACCGCTCGAAAACGGGCTTCCCCAGGGCCTGCGGGGCAAGTCCGACCTCGCCGTCTCGGCGGGCGATCCGAACCGCGTCTATGTCCTCATCGAAGCGCCCGAGAAGGAAGGCGGCGTCTACCGTTCCGACGACCGCGGCGAGAGCTGGCATCAGGTGACCGATTTTCAGCCGATCCAGAACCGCCCGTTCTACTACTGCAATCTCGAAGCCCATCCGACGAATCCCGACATTCTCTGGGGCATGGCGGAGGGTTACTTCAGATCCGAGGATGGCGGAAAGAGCTGGAAACGCCGGCCGGTTCCCCATGGCGACAACCACGACATGTGGATCAATCCTGACAACCCCGACGTCTTCATCCAGTCGAACGACGGGGGAGCCAACGTGACACTCGATGGCGGCAAGAGCTGGTCGACGCAGAACAATCAGCCGACCGCCGAGCTCTATCAGGTCGACATAAGCGACGATTTTCCCTATCGCCTCTATGCGGGACAGCAAGACAACTCGACGATCTCGGTCCCGAGTCTTCCGCCCCGGGAGATGCCCGCGGGCCATGTGGCTCTCTGGGAAGCGCACGGCGGTTGTGAGACGGGCCCGGTGGTCCCCAAGCCCGGCGATCCCGACATCGTCTATGCCGACTGCAAGGGCCGATTCGGCTATTACGACCGCCGCACCGGCCAGGAGCAACAGTACTACGTCGGGTTCCAGAACCTCTATGGCCACAACCCCAAGGACCTGAAGTACCGCTTTCAGCGGGTCGCCCCCATCCATGTCTCGCCCCACGACCCCAACCGCGTCTACCACACCTCGCAATACGTCCACGTCACCGAGAACGGCGGTCTGGAATGGCACACGATCTCACCGGATCTGACGGCTTTCACCGCCGAGACTCAGGTGGTGTCGGGATCTCCCATTACGATCGATGTCACCGGGGAGGAGCATTTCAGCGTCATCTACGAGATCCAGGAATCACCCCATGAACGTGGCGTGATCTGGGTCGGCGCCAACGACGGACCCATCCATATCACGCGCGACGACGGGAAGACCTGGAAAGACGTTACTCCGCCGGGACTGGGGCCCTACGGCCGGGTCCAGACCATCGAAGTTTCGCCGCACGAGCGCGCCAAGGCCTATGCGTCGATTCTCCGATACCAGCTCGGCGACTTCGAGCCGCATGTGTACAAGACCGAGGACTACGGCGAGAGCTGGACGCGCATCACGACCGGCGAGAACGGTATACCCAGTGACCATCCCGTTCGCGTCGTCCGCGAGGATCCCGATCGGGAAGGGCTGCTCTATGCGGGAACGGAGTTCGGGATGTTCGTGTCTTTCGACGACGGGGCCAGATGGCAATCGATGCAGCTCAATCTTCCGGTGACGCCCGTCACCGATATCAAGATCGTGGACAAGGATCTCGTGGCATCGACGATGGGAAGAAGCTTCTGGATCCTATACGACCTGACGCCGCTGCACGAGATCGATGCCCAAGTTGCTTCCGCCGAGGTGCACCTCTTCGGCGTCGAGGATCCCTACCGTCTTCGCTACGGTGGGCGTCGTTTTCAAGAGCCCGCCCCCGACGAGCCCCAATACCCGCCGCCGGGCGCAAATATCGACTACTACCTGGCGAGCGAGCCGGCGGGAGAAGTGACTCTCGAGATTCTGAGCGCCGATGGGACCCTGGTTCGCCGGTTCTCGAGTAGCGCGGAAGGCGAAAAGAACGTCGTTCCCGCCGAGGCCAGTATGCGGGAGTGGAGCTTGGAGCGCGTGGGAACACCTCAGCTACCGAAGAGCGCCGGTTTTCACCGTTTCGTCTGGGACCTGCGTCATGCGGGACCGTGGGACGAGGACGAAGAGCGATCGGGTCGAGACGGCCCCCTGGTGGCCCCGGGGACCTACCGAGCGCGGCTGAGCGTCGGTGATTGGAGCCACGCGGTCTCGTTCCAGGCCAAGACCGACCCGCGGGTGGTGGTCGCCGGACGGGTCAGCGACGCCGACATCGAAGCCCAGGTCGTTCTCGCCTTGAAGGCGCGCGATGCGCTCTCGAACGCCCGGAGTGCCGCCCACCGTCTAGCACAGGCGCTCGAGACCGCGTCGGGTGCCACCAAGACGACGCTCGAGCAGATCGAAGAGGAGCTCGTAACCGCTCCGGTTCGTTATTCGCGCCCGATGATCGTCGATCAGCTCGAGTACCTCTACGGCAACCTGGATTCGGCCGACCAGAGGCCCGGCAAAGATGCCTACGACCGTTACGACGAGCTCACCGCTCAGCTCGAGGAGCAGGTGAGCAAGCTCGAACGGGTGTTGGCCACCACCGATTCAGGCGCGGGAGCGCGTTAGACGTTCTTTTAGGAGGGAGTCATGGCAGACAAACCGGATATCAGGAAGCTCATTCTCGTGCCCGCAATCATCACGCTTGCGGTCACGCTTCTTCGTCTCGTGGGTGAGTTCATGAACTTGCCCGCGTGGCTCGCGAGTCGGGCGCCCGGTGGCAACGGCGCGCTCATCGGTATCACCTGGCTCGCTCCGATCTTCGGGGTGTACTTCGCGTACAAGCTCGCCGGCTTCGCGGGCCCATTGTGGAAGAACCTGGTGAAGACGATGTTCTACTATGGGCTCGCGGCGAGGATCCCCGTCATTCTCATCATGGGGCTGGCCATTTTCGGTGACTGGGGGACGCACTACGACGCCTTTCCTCCAGAGTTTGCGTCCATGTCCAGCTCGATGAAGTTCCTGTTGGGCGCGGTCGTGACCCAGCTCGTCCTTTGGGTCGGGGTCTGGACTACGGGCATCGGCTCGCTCGTCGGGCTCATCGCGACGAAGATCCGCGCGCCGAAGGAAGCGACCGCTTGAAACAGCGACCGCGCGGGTAGACCGTCTCTGGCAGGCTCCTCCCCGAGTGACCGAGCTCGGCTTCGAGCGGAGCTGCGCTCCGGGGCGCCGCTAATCGCCGACGCCTTTGGAGGCGATGCGAAAATGTGCCCGGCGATTCCTTCGCCAACAATCTTCGCCGCCCATCGTGCATTGCGGGCGTTCTTTCCCGTAGCTGACGATTCGAAGCCGGTGCCTCGGCAGGCCCAGGCCCATCAGGTAATCCGCGACCGAGCTCGATCGGCGCTCACCCAGCGCGAGGTTGTAATCCAGTGTGCCACGTTCATCGCAGTGCCCTTCGACCTCGATGAGGACCGTGTTGTAAGGCTTCATGAGCCACTCTGAGTTGTTCTGAATCGTTTGCCGTGCCTCGCCCCTGAGATCGGACCGGTCGTAATCGAAGTACACGTCGGAGAGCTTCTTCTGAAGCTCGTCCAGAGTTGCCGTGCGGAACCAGCTTTCCTCGTCGAACGCGTTCGCCGTAGGCTTTTCCGGAGCAGGTGTCGGACGAGCCGCTGCGGTCCGTTCGGGAACGGCGGCCGGTGGCCCCCCGATCGCCGCATTCTTCTTGTTGCCACAGCCGGCTGCAGCCAGCCCGCTCACGGCGACGGCAAGGATCCCGGTGATCATCTTGGTCATGGTTCTCTCCTCTCGGGAATGCTCAATGCCGTGGCGGGACCCGCGATCGCCCGGCCGCCACGGCTCGGGCTGCTTACGGCGCGGCGAGCGCGCCGGGCTCCCGCCTGCGCCCTTCGGGCTTCGGCGAGGTTTCGACGAAGCCTTGGCGAAGTCGAACGCTCCGCTCGCGCAGGGTGGGCTGAGATTTCCATCACCCTGCTAGACATTGGAATCGTGAAGCCGACGGCGGCTGTCGGCGGAACGGATGAGGTCAGGATCGCTCCGACGTGGCCCGATGGCACCGATCGGAGCCAGGCGGCGGACGACCAGCCTCAGTTCGTCGAGGTCGAAAGGTTTGTCGAAAACCGCCGTCGCGCCCAGACGACGCGCCTCGGCGTGTAGCTCTTCGCTTCCGAAGGAAGTAATGAGTACGAACGGCGTCGTGAGATCGTGACTCCGAAACCGCGACAGGACGTCGAGTCCGCTCCGCCCCGGCATGCGAACGTCGGCGATCACGAGGTCGACGACCGGAAACGCGGCAATGAGCGCGCTGAGCTCGAGCCCGTCGACCGCGGGAATGACTTCGTATCCCTCGGCGCGAAGGCTCATCTCCAGAAGAACGCGAAGCGCAGCGTCATCTTCCGCCAGCAAAATGCGCCGCACTTTGTCCGCGCCGGGCGTGGGTTCGCTGGACATGGCCCGTTTCTTTTGCAAAGCACATGCCCCCTCGGAAGAGGCTCCATCCCAGGCAAAAGCCGACCACGGGCAGGCAGCGCCTGGCAAAATTGTCACGCACGTGGCTTTTTGCCACGTGCACCAGGCGCTCATGAATTGCCGCACATAGTCCTGGTCCATGGACGTTCGCTAGCACCGCCGCCGACTTCCGGTATGCTAGGGCTCATATGGAGCCGAAGCGACCCGAGCACTTATCGGAGTTTGCGCGCATCTCGCTCGAAGCCCTGGCGGAGGCAGGTCTCGGTCAACTTTTGTCGCTCGGCGGCGCGATCGGGCTCCTTCACTACCTCGACTACCGCGAGACACATGACGTGGATGCTTGGTGGGCGGTGGCCGCAGGACATGAGGAGCGCGAGCGCGTGCTTGCCGTCGTCGAAGACGCCCTCGCACCGTACGGCGAAATCAGGCGACGCAGCTGGGGCGATGTCGTGAGTATCGACTTGCGTGAAGGGGGAAAGACGGTCTTCAACTTCCAGATCGCAGCTCGCTCGGCCCAACTCGAGCCAACCCGCGTTGCCCCATGGGTCGATGTATCCCTCGATTCCCTGACTGACGTTTTGGCCAGCAAGATGGTGGCTCTTGTGGAGCGCGGCGCCCCCCGTGACTTTCGCGACGTCTTCGCGGTCTGCCGAGCTAGCCTCGCAACCGCCGAGGAGTGCTGGGGGCTTTGGCGGCGGCGGCAGGAGTTGGCAGGAAGCGACACCGGTGCGCACCGCGCCCGCCTTGCCATCGAAACACACCTGGAGAGGATCTCCCGCCATCGACCGCTCGAAGCGATCGAAGATGCTACACAACGGGAAGAAGTCGCGATCCTAAGGCAATGGTTCGTCAAGGAGTTCCTGGATGCCCTTCGAGATTGATGGGGCTCTCTATCCCGATCGTGAGCCGCCTGTTGATCTCGAGAGCCTCGCCGAACGTGTCGACTTCCTCGTTCGTCTTTGCTCTGCGTGGGACTTCGGACGGCTGCCGGACCGTGCCACCGTCGAAATGGTCCGCGGCGCTGACTGGCGCGAAGCGGTCGAGGAAACCCGCTTGTTGACCTCCTGCGCGTACCACCTCATTCGGCGCTGGCACGGTCTCCGCCGACTGCCCTACCTCGGTCAGGAAGTCGCCGAGATCCGAGACGATCCCAACCTCGAGTACGTCTGAAAACTCTTCCACGGGGAAGGAAACATTCTCCAGAGCTCGGTATGCCGAGGGTCTCGCAAGCCCAGTATCTGATCACGTGTCGATGAATTGGCGCACATGGTCCCGGTCCATGGGATGCGTTCCCAGCGAGACCGCGATCAATACAACAACGTGCGCCGCGAGCCCCCAGATTCCGGGATGGATATCCTGCCACTGAAGAGCGGGAACGAGGTTCCACAGAATCGTGACCGCGCAGCCAGTCAGCAGTCCGGCGATGACGCCGGGTCGCGTCGAGCGACTCCAGAAGAAAGCAGCGATCAGCGGTGGGAATATCTGGGCGATGAAGCCGTAGGACAAAAGAAGCAGGAAGACGAGCGAGGCGCTCGAGAACAGGGCGAAGTAGAACGCCAGGGCGCCGATGGCGATGACGAGGATCCGGATGAGGCGCGTCTCCTTCTCGTCTTCGAGCGGCGCCTTTCTCAGCTTCCGGTAGAAGTCTTTTACGAGCACCGAAGCGGCGGCATGTACGATGGCGTCGCCCGACGACATCGAAGCCGCGAGCGCTCCGGCACAGAACATACCCACGACCAGCGGGGGGAGCTCCATCGAGGTCACGATGGTCGGAAGGATCGTGTCGGGCGGATCGACCCCGGGAAAAGCCGTCACGCCGGAGAAGCCGATGAACATGATCGGCACGAGAAATATTTGAAAGGTGGGATAGAACACGATCATCTTCTTCAGGGTGCGGATGCTCCGTGCCGTATAGATCTTCATGAAATAGTGAGGCCAGACGCCGAAACCGAAGACGGATATCGCGATCGAGCTCGAGAAGCCGCCCCACGTCCAGGCCTTGCCCGTGGCGTCCAGGCCGGGAGCGGCCAGCATCTCCGGCGCCGTACGTGCCAGCTCCTCGAACATGGGCCCAATGCCCCCATGCAGCTTGTAGGGAAGGTACAGGCCGAGGCCCCAGGCGAGCGCCATCATCAGGATGCCCTGAAACGTGTTGGTCCAGGCAACGCCCATGACCCCGCTGCGAAAGACGTAGATCAGCACCACGGCGTAGGCGATCGCCGCGCCACCCCACTCGGGAATCCGTCCCTCGGTGACGACGGAGAACACGTATCCTGCGCCTTGCATCTGGAGTACGAGGTAGGGGACGAAGGCGATGAAGCTGATGACCGCGAGGATGGCGGAAACGAAGGTGCTCCGGTAGCGGTGAGCGAACAGCTCCGCTTGAGTGACGTAGCCGAACTCCCTTCCCAGCGAAGCGATTCGCGGCCCGAGGAAGTACCAGGGGAGGAGCCCGACCGTGCCGTAAGCGATGATGTAGAACGACGCCGCCCCTCGCGAGTACGCCCAGCCGGGCCCTCCCAGAAAAGCGAAGGCACTGAAGATCGAGGCCCCGAGGATGAAATACAGCAGGACGAAACCCAGGTTGCGATCGCCGGCGACGTAACCTTCGGTGCCCCGCGACGCCTTCCCGCCCGACATGAGGCCGACCGTCAGCGACACCGCGAGATAGCCGATCGTCACCAGGAAGACGATGAGCCAGCTATCCATCAATCGAGCTCGCCAGTTGCGCTCTCCCAGAGATACAGGCCGAGCATCACGCAGAAAACCGCGACGTTGATCGTGACGAGATAGAAAAGAGAGAAGGGCATGCCGAGTACGAGAGGGAAGACGCGGCTGAAGAGGGGATAGACGGGCCACATCGTCGCCAGGAAAGCAATGATGCAGAAGACGGCGACCCGCCTCGCGGGCTTCGACAGGGTCGGTCGGGTCGTCAAGGTTTCGACGGCACGATCTCGATCTCGAACAGCCTGGGCCACAGTTTGCCCGTGACGAATATGCGCTGCCGAATCGCGTCGTAGGCGATACCGTTCAAAACGTCTTCCGTCCCGCGACGATCTCCCGGCGACAGGAGTCCCGACAAGTCGATCCATCCGAGCACATCGCCCGACTCGGGCGAGACTCTCACGATTCGGTCATCCTGCCAGATGTTGGCCCAGATCTCGCCTTCGATGTACTCGAGCTCGTTCAAATTGAGAACCGGGGTGCCTCCATCTTTGACGGTGATCCGTCCGGTCTCGACGAGCGTGTCGGGATCCCAAAAATAGAGCTCCGAGGATCCGTCGCTCACGATCAGGCGTTTGCCGTCGTGGGTCATGCCCCAGCCTTCGATCCCGTATCGAAACTCGCGGATGATCTCGAGGGAGTCTTTGTCGTACACGAAGCCGACCTGCGACGTCCAGGTCAGCTGGTAGATTCGATTGCCCAGCACCGCGATCCCCTCGCCGAAGAACATGGGAAGGAGCGAGGCTTTCTTCTGAACTCTCCCAGTCTCCAGATCCACGAATCGCAAGGACGAGCGTCCGCGCAGGCCGGTGCTCTCGTAAAAACCGCCGTCCTGATAGACGAGACCTTGGGTGAAGGCCCCGGGATCGTGGGGATAGACGTTCTTGACCTTATAGGTGTAAACCGGCGCGTCGGCACACACCGCAGACGAGACAACGACTGCGAATCCGAGAACGGCGGTCATCACCGAGCGGCTCGAGCCATCATACCCTACACGATATCGAGAGTGTCGGTCAGCAGAGCGGGAAAAAAAGCGACGATATGTGGCAAAAGGCGACAAGGCGATCGGCGTGCCGCGCGTCCGCGGTGAATTCAACCGCGGCACAGGTCTTGCATTTTAGACTTTCATGTGGAACGAACGGACGGCATCCGGCGGGCAACGGATCCTCCTGGCTGAAGACGACTCCGAGCTTCGTGCGGTCATTGGCTACAGCCTGGGGCTGGATGGTCACGAGGTGGTTGCCATGGCCAACGGAGTCGAGCTTGCCTCGTGGCTTTCGGTCTCGCCACGCGCGGACGTCATCATCTCGGACGTGAAAATGCCGGGCCCGAGCGGGCTCGAAGTGCTGGCGCGGTTCAGGCGGACCGATTCCTCCACGCCGTTCGTTCTCATGACCGCTTTCGGGAGCGCCAACTTCCACCACGACGCACAGCTTTTGGGAGCCACGGCTCTCATCGATAAACCATTTGATATGGATGACCTTAGAGCTCTCATACGGGGGCTGGTGCCGCCAGACGATGCGGGTTCGACCGGCGCGAGCTCTAAGGTCGTCCGCCAGCTTCCAGCAGGCTGATGAAACAGTTCGCCGGGGGCGTCAGTCCCGCTTTGTCTCCCCCAGAGCCTTCCCTGGCCCCCCGGCGCATCCATCGGTGATTTTGCGCCATTCGACGCCATGAAGTAGTCTCGCGGCGCTGGGCTCCGGACCGCATGGATTCTCGCCATCTCGCTCCCCGACTCGTCGCCGGGGCAGCGCTGGTCTCGGTCCTGTGTCTTTCGCTCTTTCTGTACCTGGCTTGCGTCTATGCGGGAGGGATCGAGGGAACGATTGCCGGGATTTCGTTCAGCTCCCGCAATCTCGTTCGTCCCGCATTGGCTATCTTCGTTTCCGGGCTTGCTCTCGCGAAAATTTTCCCGGCGCTCGGCTCGCCTCGTGACGCAGCGACGATCTTGGCTTGTTTCGTCGCCTACTCCATCTCTTCCCGGTGGGAGGTGGTGTCGGGGGACGTGGTGCCGACCGATTACACAGCGTTGTCGATTGCGTCCCTCGATGGAACTTCGCTCGACGCCTATCCCGAGCTTCTTGCGAACGGGGTTCCTTACTACGTCGTCGAAACGCCCGTGGGGCTCCGCTCCCGTTTCCCTCTAGGACCGGCTCTGGTTGCCTGGCCGCTCTTCGCGCCAGCCAAGCTCTCGAACCTACCACGCGAGCAGCTCGTGCACCGGATCGGGAGGTTCTCGGCGCTACTCATTGCGTTGGCGTCAGTTTGGCTCGTATTGCGTATTGGACAGCGACTCTCATCGACTTTTTCCCCGAGGCAGATCGCGTTGGCCTACGGTCTCGCTACGTCCCACTGGGCCATTTCTTCGACCGCGTTATGGCAGCATGGTCCCGGGGAGCTCTGGATCCTCGGGGCGCTGGAGCGATTCCTCGACGAGACGACCTCCCAGGCCCGAAGGCTCGCAGCCGTGGGTGCATGTCTGGGGCTGGCGGTTTTCACCCGTCCCCCCCTTCTCATCGCAACCGGAGTCGTCGCCGTGATGGTCTTCCGTCACTTCGGAAAGAGGTCGCTGGCCGCGATGCTCGGCTTCGGTTGTGTAAGCGCTCCCCTGGCTTTCTATCATCTCCAGACGTACGGAACGCTCGCCGGACCGTACGTCATAGGGCCTCAGAACTTCGACTTCCGGCTCGTCAGCTGGATCGAACGAACGTTCTGGCTGTTCGCGAGCGCGAGCCGGGGTGTCTTCTGGTTCGAGCCGGTCGTGCTCCTCGTCCTCGTTGCGGCGGCAATTGCCGTCGTGCTGCGGGAGGAGCGCCTGTACCTTCGATGGGGACTGATCGGTTACACGGCCATCCTCGCGTTCTATGGTAGCTGGGTCTTCTGGTGGGGAGGCGATTGCTACGGGCCGCGATACATGACCGATGCGCTACCCTTCTGGGTGCTCATGACGTGCTCCCTCGGCCGAGGACATAAATGGGCTGGTTTCCGTACGGCCATGGCGGGCTCCGTGGCTCTTGGAGTCTTGGTAAACGTCGCGGGTATCTTGGGACCGGCTATCCATTGGAGTGCAAAGCCTCCAGTCGACTGGTTCTCCGAGCGTTTGACTTCATTCGGGGACTCGCAGCTCGTCTCGGTGCTCCTGTCGATTACGCCCGGGGACAATCGGGTGCGCCGCGCCGTTCGCGCCGAACAACAGGGTGACTTGTTCGACGCCGGAGATCTTTGGATGGAGGAATGGCAAAAGCGACCCTGGCATCAGTTTGCCGCGTTTCGTGCCGCCGATCTCTTCTTGAGAGCCGATCGCTGGATCAAGGCATTGGACCTCAGCGAGGCTTTGACGCAACGTTGGCCTGACTCTCCGTACGCGCGTCATCTTCACGCGAGACTTCCCCGTATCTATCAGCTCTCCCGAGTTGAGCCAGACGCCATCCCCCTCACCGCCTACGCGTCCCGCAATCTCACCCACGCCCGCAACGTGCGCGACGCGAGGTTCGGAACGAATTGGAGTACGATCGAGCACCAGAAGGCAGAGGACTGGCTCGAGCTGATTCCCGCGCCCGACGTTCGGATCCGCGGCGTGGTGCTTTTCTCTGCTCCGGACTTTGCCGCCAGCCCTGCCGGCATCGAGATTCGTGGACGGGTATCGAACGGCGACGAGATCCTCCTTGGCCGCCAGGCGAAGGTTCTCGCTGCGAACAAGGGCTGGATTGTGGTGCGTTTCGAGCCTGGTCGGTTCGAGGCGGTTCGAATCCGCATCTGCCGGAACGAGCCCCGCCCCTGGACGGTTACCGAGGCGCGATTCCTCCTTGCCGAGCGAGATGGGAAAGTGGCTCGCGACCGGGGGTCTTCCCGGCATTGAGTCTCCGTCGCGGGTTTCTTGACTCACCCTGTCATCTTGCGTTCGCT